>JABDHF010000051.1 GCA_013285595.1 Bacteroidota bacterium | reverse complement strand
AGCCAAATAATTAAATTAAAAAATATATTAACTTATACCGTCCACCGTTACCTCCTTAGCTATCTTCTTTACAAGCCCCTGCAACACATTTCCCGGCCCCACCTCGGTAAAATGCGTAACACCATTGGCCACCATTTTCTGTATGGTCTGCGTCCACCGTACGGGCGATGTTAGCTGGTCCACTATGTTTTGTTGTATCAGCTCGGGGTCTATGTAAGGGCTGGCATCCACATTCTGGTATACCGGGCAGGTAGGGTTATTAAAGGTCACGTTGGCTACAGCAGCTGCAAGCTCCTCACGCGCAGCATCCATCAGCGGCGAGTGAAATGCACCACCCACGGGCAGCACCAGGGCACGCTTGGCGCCGGCAGCCTTCATGCGTTCACAAGCCTGCTTTATACCCTCTATACTGCCGCTGATCACCAGTTGGCCCGGGCAGTTATAGTTCGCTGGCACCACCACTTCATCTGTAAACTGGGCGCATATCTCCTCCACCCTCGCATCGTCAAGCCCTAGCACCGCCGCCATGGTCGATGGGTTGGCCTCACACGCCCGCTGCATGGCAGCAGCACGCTTTGCCACCAGCCGCAGCCCGTCTTCAAACGACAGCACCTTATTAGCCACCAGCGCCGAAAACTCGCCCAGCGAATGCCCCGCAACCGCATCCGGCAGCAGGTCTGGAGTAGTCTGAAACAATATTACGGAGTGCAGGAAGATCGCAGGCTGGGTCACATTGGTCTGTTTCAGTTCCTCATCAGTACCGCCAAACATCACATCGGTAATGCGGAAACCAAGGATATCATTGGCCTGCTCAAAGTAAGCTTTGGCAGCTGCATTCTGTTCATAAAGGCTTTTGCCCATGCCACTAAACTGGGCGCCCTGCCCCGGGAAAATATATGCGTGCTTCATGCCGCGAAAATAGTAGAATTAGTTGATTGGTTTATTAGTTGATTGGTTTATCAGTCGATACTTAAATTATTGTTTCGGCTGTTGACTGGCAGCATTTCTTAGAAAAGTTATATACCCATTCAGCAATTTGGCTACACTGGTTATTTGCTCTTCAAATCGTTTTAATGTATCAGAATTAATATACCCACAATCAAAAGCGTCAATCAGATGATTGAGTGTTTCAGACAAAGATCCTCTTGCCTGGATGCAAAAATGTACTTGATCTTTATAAGTAAAGCTACCATGCCCTTCTGCTATGTTAGCAGCAATAGACCTTACACAACGAATGATTTGGTTAGCAAGCTCATATTTCTCTTCTTTCGGAAAACCTTTTACCAATTCATAGACCTCTAGCTTTAGCTGCCTGGCATGCTTCCATACATTCAGATCAGTAAATTTTTGATTAGAAATTAAATCACTCAAAAAAAGTTTAAAGAATTCAACCAAACGACTAATTAACAAATCAACCAATCAACTAATCAAATGCTCCCATTCCCCCGCCCCCTCTCTCACCAACATTGGTGAGCCGGAGGTACAGTCGATAACCGTAGAGGCCAGCGTATTCCCTATTCCACCATCAATAACAATGTCTACCAGGTTCCCCAGCTCATCATGCATTATCTCCGGGTCGGTATAGTACTCTACATCTCCATCCATAGGCAGCGAGGCGCTCATCAGCGGGTGCCCCAGACCCCGCACTATCTCGTGGCATATCTTGTTATCGGGTATACGTATACCCACGGTGTCTTTCTTCGTCTTTAATTGTTTAGGCACCTGCTTGCTGGCCGGCAGTATAAAGGTGTATGGCCCTGGCAGCGCAGCCTTCAACAACCGGAATACCGGAGTATCTACACTCTTGGCATAGTCGCTCAGGTGGCTCAGGTCGCAGCAAATGAAAGAGAACTGGGCTTTCTTAGCATCTATCTTTTTTATACGGGCTATACGCTCTATAGCGTCGGCATTATAAATGTCGCAGCCTATACCATAGATAGTATCAGTAGGATAAATAATGACCCCACCACCCCTCAAACAATCTATCACCGTCTGTATATTTCTCTGCTGCGGATTATCAGGATGGATATGTAATAACATAGCACAATGTTTTTATAAAGTTACTGCGTTTTATAACCTAAATAAAACATCCGGCAACTTCATATTTTGCGCTACTCCGGCCTGCCCACCCCTTTATTTATAAAGTCAGCAAGGCTGATGATGTGGCCACTCCACCCTTCCTCGCAGGTTTCATAACACTCCACGCCCGGCACCAGCCCTACGTGCGTAAAGTCAAGTTGAATAGCCTCATTCTTTGGCGTGAGCTCAAATACCACTTCGGTGCCATTCCATTCTTTCTTTGCTTGTATCCAGTGCAGGTTGCAATCAGTCACTTTCCAAACTATTTTTTTATCTGGCACAAACTCACTGATCTGGAAGTCAACAAACGTTTGCCCGAAAGTGACGGTAAATTTGTCATTGAGCTTTTCTGCGCTGCCTTTAAAGTTCTTTGCCCACCAATGGCCTACCTGGCTTATCTTTTTCATCACTTCTGCTGCGGAAGTATTAACCGTAATTGCCCTGTGAAAGTCTTTGTTTTCCATGATCCTTAATTTATATGGTTTTACCATTAGTGATAAAATTGAAATAGCGAATAACTATGTTCCAGCTATCGGCATATTGCATAACTCAAAAGTTACACAAACTTATAAGTAACTTTTGAGTTACGCAAATATTGAGAAGTTTTTTTTAGAAATTATTTTTGAGACGAGCGGGGAAGTGGGTGTTTGTAACTTTTACAGCAAAGGCGGGGAGGCGCTAAGGCCTTAATTTTTCGGCATTTGTTTTGAATTTCAGGCAGGAAACAAAATCAAAATTTTAATGGTACAAAATGATCTCGCTATACAAATGTATTACGACATAAATGAAGTGAGAAAATAGCACAAAGATCACATCATTATCACCAACCGCTGGCCGCCGGGTACATCTGTATTCCATAGGGTTTCTATATCCTGCAGGTTTACTTTCATGGTTTCCACTTGCAGCTTACCGCCTGCTGCCAGCTGGAACATTTCGGGCAATATCTCTTTGAATAGCAGTTGCATTTCACCCCTCGTCCAGCTGCCAAGGCCGGAGCCGGATAGCTGGAGGTCCACGCTACGCAGGTTCTCTGCCGATAGCTGTATCTTGTCGCCGGTCATGCTGCCAACCGATACAAAGCGGGTGCGGTGGGTAAATGAGCCATTGCCTTTCAAAGCCGCCAGCAGCAGCTCTGCCGAATGCCCCCACAGGTAGTCAACAATAATATCTATTGGTGTTTCACTATGCGCCTTTTTTACCTGTGCCAGAAATGTATCATCATCCTGATCAACAGAGATCACCTCATCGGCGCCCAGCGCCAGCAACTTTTGCAGCGATGCGGGGTTTCTCCCTGTGGCTATTATTTTTTTGGCGCCATAGTGCCGGGCTATCTGCACCGCCAGCCGGCCTGTAAAGCCTGTAGCTCCATTTATCAATACCGTATCGCCGGGCTTTATACCTGCCCTGAAACGAAGCGCCATAGCTGCGCCGGCCACTGCATTTGGCAAGGCTGCGGCAGTAGCATCGTCTATGCCAGGCGGCAGTAGCACCATCCTGTCTTTTTCTATCACTGCCTGCTCTGCCACCATACCACTAACGCCCAGCGCAAATACCCGGGTACCATCGGCCAGCATCCCTACCCCATCGCCCCCTATTACTTTTGCATTGGGTGTATTTGCCTTACTGGAATAGTGTGTGCCCCTTGCCACGCCCTTATCAAAGTGCTTGATGGCAGATGCCCTTACGGTCAGCAACAGTTCACCATCATTATTCACCACCGGATCGGGAACATCGGCGTATTGGGGCATTTCTCCTTTTTGGTATATAACGGCTGCTTTCATGTGGTTGTGCTTGCCAGGTAAAATTAGGTATACCAATTTAACTTAAAGCTATAGCGCTTGTAAAATACAAAAAACGCTGCTCCACGCAGCGTTTTTTAGATTGGGGTTGAAATCGGTTATTAAATGTCGATCTGATTAGTTGTAGTTAACTGTTACTGGCACACCCGTTGCGTTAGTGTAGGTGCCTGCTGTTTGTGCTGCTGTAACATTGAGGGTTGCACCTACAGTAAGTGTTTGTGCACCGCCTGAGCTTAAAAGGCCGGTTCCTGATGGGCTGCTGGTAAAGTTGGTAACGTTCATGTTATGTGTAGATCCGTCTGTTATTACTACTGTACCAGGTAAGGTGATGATGTAAGAGTAGTTGCCCTGGCCTGTAACGTTGAAGCTTGCAGCAGTTACGGTACCAGTAGTAGCCGGAAGGGTAACACCGCCTGCACCACCTGTGGTACGAGTACCAGCAGGAGCAAGAACTGTAGTACCAGCCAGTGTAGCAGAAACAGCTACGTTACCGAAATTCATATCTACTGTCTTAGAGATAGCGATAGGAGTGATGATGGTAGCAGAGGCAGAGGCTGTTGCTGTAGCCTGTGCGAAAGATGCGTTAGTGCCTGTGATGATGATTGCTGCTGTTGCGAAGAATTTTACGATGTTTTTCATTTTGTTTGTTTTTAGAAGTTTGAGTGAGTTTGTTTGTTTCGTTGTTTGATAGATATATAACCAATGACGTGCCAAAAACATAAAATATTGATTTTCAAAAGATTAGAAATTTGACATAGAGTAAATATTCTCGAAATAGGACAATAATTCCATTTTTAGGATTTAATTCGATTATTGGAAATTAATGAATCAAGGAGATAGTAGCTATGTAATTGCAGCAGCGCTTTTAGAAGCCCATATTTTCTGAATTACGGATATTAAACGGATTACACTGATCCTATAGATTTCCTGGTCGACAGGCAGCGGCGAGGCATGGGCTTTGTGGTGTGATAAACTGGAGGCAAGGAGCTATGGTGGTTGAATAAAAGTAATAATGGGAAATCGCGGTGGTAAAGGGTTTGAGGGTGGTTTTCGGGGAGGAGAAACCTATATTTTGAGGAATATTCCCCTTGCCCCGCTCGCTTACACACAAGGCTGTGCTCAAGGGGGAATGCTGCATCGCATCTGTAAGCTGAGGTACCCTGAGAGTACTTTTCTGATAGCGGTTCATTTTTATTGCATGAAAATCAGAAGACTCGCCTGGCCTGGGTTTGAGCTCTGTTTTCGGGGAGGAAAACGCTATATTTTCATGCGCTAAAATAAGCTTCACGCCATGGCTCAAGGCACAATTCCCAGGCAGGAGGCTTAACCCAGCAAGGAGCGCACATTTCTTTATGTGGCGCATATTTATTTTTACTATCAATTTTTTAAAAGCCTTGCCTGTAGCTGATTTGAAGGCGATTTTCGGGGAGGAGAAGGGGTATTTTCCGAGCGCTATACTGCTATGGAAAGCATTGCTGCAGCATGGCATATGGAGGCAAGTAAAATTTAGGCAAAGTTTCATACGATAAGGCATTTGACATAAAGTTAGGGTGGGTAAATAGGAGTGCTATCGTTAGCAGTCGACAGAAGGACTTTACCACATAAGTGGATGAAGGGGGCCTTGGGCCACGGAGTAAAAAAGGTATTCGCCGGCAAACTTCTCTTGCCGGCGAATAAATCAAATAGCGATCTGAACGTATGTATATCGTAGCTCCCGGGAGACCCGAAACACGCGGAATAAAGAATTTGAATCCCGGCGCTATGAAATGTAATGCCCTGTACCTGTGGATGCGACGGGAAGTTGTATTTTGTCGGTTGTAACAGCATATCGGGCCATTAGCACCTTTAGTTTTTCGATTTTTTTGCGGCTATTCTCGTTTTCAGTTAGCAATACTGCGGCCATTTCCTGCACGATCTGCTCCACCTGCTGAAGTCTTGTTTCCATCATTCACATTTTATACGAAAGTCAAAAAATATACTGGCGCCTTTCGGCAATTCTTATCTATTATCAAAAAAGGTTTGCCTGAATTGGCATTAAAATGTTTATTCAAATACATTGTTTCAAGCAAAAAGAGGATGCTGTTGAAAGCCATCCCCGTTTAAGGCTATGCTTTTGTGCTGATCAGTTGTAGTTAACTGTAACCGGTACACCTGTTGCGTTAGTGTAGGTACCGGCAGTTTGTGCTGCGGCTACGTTAAGGGTTGCACCTACAGTGAGTGTTTGTGCGCCACCTGAGCTTAAAAGGCCTGTGCCTGATGGGCTGCTGGTAAAGTTGGTAACGTTCATATTATGAGTAGATCCGTCTGTTATTGCTACGGTACCCGGTAATGTGATGATGTAAGAGTAGTTGCCCTGGCCTGTAACGTTAAAGCTTGCAGCAGTTACAGTACCTGTAGTAGCTGGAAGAGTAACACCACCTGCACCACCTGTGGTACGAGTGCCAGCAGGAGCAAGAACTGTAGTACCAGCCAATGTAGCAGAAACAGCTACGTTACCGAAATTCATATCTACTGTCTTAGAGATAGCGATGGGGGTGATGATGGTAGCAGAGGTAGAAGCTGTTGCTGTAGCCTGTGCGAAAGAAGCGTTAGCGCCAGTGATGATGATTGCTGCTGTTGCGAAGAATTTTGCGATGTTTTTCATTTTGTTTGTTTTTAGAAGTTTGAGTTGAGTTTGATTATCGTTGTTTGATAGGTATATAACCAACGACGTGCCAAACTATTATAACATTGATATTCAATCACTTAGCGCTTTGGCATAGTTTCGCTTTTTCCCAAAAAGAAAAATAATTCCCAAAAATGGAATAATTTATTTTATGGAAAAAACTTGATAGATTTAAAAATAGTTATTTATACTTGCCGCTTTTATGAAAAGGCCTTGAGAAATCAGGCTGCTGGAAACACCAAACTTTGGTGGTTTAGGCGAATGCAAGCAAAATGCATAAGAGATGAGTTATACCGGTTAGACATTTAAAAATGGGCGCATATTGCTTTGGGTGCGAATCTACGACTCGCATATATTCACGATTATGATTGGGCAACAAAGCGGTAACCCTAAGCGTAATGTCATTTAGTTAAGAACAGCAGTACGCTGATCATCGCCATAATATACGATACCTTCGGCATCGTTACTCTATTTTGTATCGTTTCTTGCTATAAATATGTGATGCCTTCAGCATCATTTTCCTTAACTTAATGACCTTGCCCTAAATGGGGGTAATGACGTGTGACGATGCCTAGTTTAAGGCTCGAATCGGTATTAGATAATGAAACGCCATCAATAATAATACCAAAAAGACATCCCTCTTGCCCCCTTCGCTCACGCACACAACCCACGCCACAAGGGGAATACACCATCAACTCGTTTAGCTTAAGAACCTAAATTCATCTTTTTGATAACCAGCTATTATAAGTAACTATTGGCATGCGGAAACTAAACATTGCAACACCTATAAATATTAGGGCATGTCTTCTTCTGTTTGGAACTCTCTATAAAACTCAAAGGCCCTCCTGCTAGACAGCGGGAAGGCCCAATTAACTCAAACTAAGTTTAAAATATCGTGTGTCTTTTATAGATCGACTAGTTATAATTTACGGTTACGGGAACGCCTGTTGCGTTGGTGTAGGTGCCAGCAGTTTGTGCTGCTGCTACGTTAAGGGTAGCACCTACAGTAAGTGTTTGCGCACCACCTGAGCTTAATAAGCCTGTTCCTGATGGGCTGCTGGTGAAGTTGGTCACGTTCATGTTATGTGTAGATCCGTCTGTTATTACTACGGTACCCGGTAATGTGATGATGTAAGAGTAGTTGCCCTGGCCTGTTACGTTGAAGCTTGCAGCAGTTACGGTACCTGTAGTAGCCGGAAGTGTAACACCACCTGCGCCGCCTGTAGTACGAGTGCCAGCCGGAGCAAGAACTGTAGTACCAGCTAAGGTAGCAGAAACGGCTACGTTACCGAAGTTCATATCTACTGTTTTAGAAATAGCGATAGGTGTGATGATGGTAGCAGAGGCAGAAGCTGTTGCTGTAGCCTGGGCGAAAGATGCGTTAGCGCCTGCGATGATGATTGCTGCTGTTGCGATTGCTTTAGTTAAGTTTTTCATTTTGTTTGTTTTTAGTTTGAGTGAGTTTGTTTGATTTGATAAGTATATAACCAACGACGTGCCAAAATCGTAAAATATTGATCTTCAATCAGTTAATTTATTGGCATAGCAGAAATTTTCCGAATTGAATACTAATTTTCCAAAATACGGAACAGATCATCTACAATGATGAATGCATACGACCATTTCAGCAGAAGGAATCAATAATAAAATAAATAGCTACGTATTTTTAATGCTATAAAAAATCTAATTTTGTTTTCTTATATCTTTCAACAGACCGTACCACTTGCATGAGGCTGACCTTATCCCTATTCCTGTTATTAATGGTGGCTCCGGGCTCTACTTTTGCCCAAAGCAATAAAGTCTCTTTCTACTTTTCAGCCCACCCCGACGACTGGCAACTGTTTATGGGGGTGAACGCATTTAAGGATATAGAAGCTGCAAGCAGCAGCAATAATGCCAGGGTGGTATTTATATATACAACTGCGGGAGAAGCGAACTGCTATGGCGGCACCACGGTAAATAAACGGTACTACCTGGCAAGGCAGGAAGGCGCCAACCGGTCTGTGCAGTTCTGCTCAGACATTTATAGCCCGCATGCCGACTGGAGCACTGGCAGCGTAATGATACCAGGGGTAACGAATCACGCCATCCTACAGTTGAAGTATAAAAATATTGTATGCTACTTTCTGCGCCTGCCAGATGGCTGCTTTGAACAGACACCGAATACTATGGCAAAACTGGCGAATGGGCTGATAGCATCGCTTACGGCTACCGATACCAGCACGACCTATTACGGCTATAAAGACCTTGTGGAGACTGTAAGAAATATAGTAGACTATGAGAGCAGTACGTTAAAGGACCCGGAAGTATGGATCCAGGCATCGGACTGGGATGAATCGGTAAATCCGCAAGACCACCCTGACCACAGGCAAACGGGCCGCCTGGCAACTGAGATAGCGGCTAAAGTGGGCTATGCAAATGTGGCGCTATTTGAAGGTTACAATACCTGCAATAAACCATCGAACCTGGCACCGGAAGAGGTGGCTATGGAAGCCAGCCTGCATAGCCAGGTAGCTTATGGGATGACCAAAAACGGGTACCCGACAGAATGGGACCCGCAAAGCCAATGTGGCCATGTGGAATGGACCAATAAGAATTATTACAGAATATTTAGCACTGCTACTACGGCTAAAACAGCCACTTCGCTGCTAAAGCTGAACCCTAACCCTGCAGGCAACAATATAAACCTGGCTTATGAAGTGACGGATGGGGGGCCGGTAACTATCGTGCTATACAACATGCTGGGAAATAAGGAGGCTACAATAGTTGACGAAAAAAAAGGTACGGGCGTATACACCATGAGCTATGATATGACGCCGTTTGCCAGCGGCAACTACATAATACATGGGAGTATTGCAGGGCATTTATACACTTTAAAATTTACAAAACTATAACTGCCGGCTTGATGAGAAAAATAGCACTGATACTATTACTGCTTGCACTGAACCAGAAGGGCTATAGCCAATACGACAGGGTATCATTTTACGTAGTGGCACACCCTGACCAGTGGCAGTTATTTATGGGGCTGAACGCATCGGACGACCTGTCGACGCCCGATGATGCGATAAAAAGCAAAGTGGTATTTATCTATACTACAGCCGGAGACCAGAGCTGCAATGGCTCACCCTGCAATACGCCACACTACCTGGCGAGGCAGGAGGCAGCACATACGGCTATTGAGTTTTGCTCTGACCGTACTCGCGACCATGGCCAATGGCACACCAGCCACGACGTGGTGAATGGCCACACTATTCTGAAATACAATTATAACAATGCAGTGAGCTACTGCCTGAGGCTGCCCGATGGCTGCAATGGCAATAGCCTGTTTAAAGAAAGCTTACAATCGCTGCATAGCGGCAACTCATCAATATCAGCAATTGACAGCTCTGCAACTTACCACGACTGGAATGACCTTATAACCACCGTACAACAGATAATGACGAATGAAAGGAGCAATATTGGCGATATGTATGTGAATACGGCAGATACAGATGCAGTATTGAATAAAGGGGATGACCCGGACCATATCTATACCGGGCTGCTGTGCCTGAATGCGCTTGATAGTATGCACCACCTGACTATAAACCTTTTCCGGGAAGCTATTATAGCAAGCCTGCCTGCTAATACTGATGATATAGCTATAGCCGCTAAGGCTGCACTGCTTAGCCAGATGGATTATGTGCGTACAGAAAATGGCATGCCAAGCGAGTGGACGCCACAAAACATCAGCTACCTGAGCCGGAACTATTTAAGGACGGTTACCCGGTAGGGCTTTACCATTTCTTTTCAATCTGTGCGGTTTAATGTAGTTTTACCCAATCCATTCTAATTTTATAGTGAGCTTGAAATTTTCGATCATCATACCTACGTGGAACAACCTGCCATTTGCAAAGCTGTGTGTAGAGAGCATACGCAAGAACTCTGCTTATACCCACCAGGTGATACTGCACATAAACGATGGCAGCGATGGCACGCTGGAATGGGCTGTGGCGCAGGGCATAGACCATACGCACTCGGCAGGGAATGTGGGTATTTGTATAGCTGTAAATGAAGCCGGTGGACTGGCCCGCGAGAGCTATATAGTGTATATGAACGACGATATGTATGTGTGCCCGGGCTGGGATACGCATATAGCTGCCGAAATAGAGCTGGCCGGCACGGACAACTTTATGTTTTCGAGCACTATGATAGAGCCTATCAACTATAATAACCCATGCGTGATCAATAAAGACTATGGGCAAACGATAGAGACATTTGACGAGACGCTGCTGCTGAAGGAGTGTAATACCCTTGATAAGGGCGACTGGACGGGGAGCACATGGCCACCTACCATAGTGCACCGCAAATACTGGCTGATAACGGGTGGCTATAGTATAGAGCTGAGCCCGGGAGTGAGCAGCGATGATGACTTTGCTATGAAGATGTGGGCTGCTGGCTGCCGGATATATAAGGGCATAGGTAAGAGCAGGGTATACCATTTCCAGTCGAAATCGACGCTGAGGGTGAAGAAAAATAATGGGCGTAAGCAGTTCCTGATGAAGTGGGGTATCAACCAGAGTGCATTTAATAAGTATTATATACAGCGGGGCAAGCCCTATACAGGTGAGCTGCCAGAGCCGGGGCCGATGCAATGGGAAACTTTCAGGGCATGGGTGAAACGAAAAATTATGTGAGGTTTATTGGATTATTAAGAGATAAATACTATTTTTGCAATCCCAAAAAGGATGGTGCGGTAGCTCAGTCGGTAGAGCAAAGGACTGAAAATCCTTGTGTCGCCGGTTCGATCCCGGCTCACACCACCACCTAACAAAGACCGCCTTATGGCGGTCTTTGTGTTTTCAGGCAGTTCCTGTCTTTGAATTAAAGATATTTATTTGTGTTTATATGAAATCAGCCATCTCTATTATATCTTAACCTGCAGGGTCAAATAAAAACCTCTGCCATCAGCAGGTATGATACCGGGGCCGGGGTAGCTGTCGGCCCGGCGGGTGTAATACATGTTGTTAGCGAGGTTGTTGATGGATGCGGATATAGAAAAGACTTTGGTGAACCAGTAGTTGGCTGAAATATCCATGACATTGTAGGCGGGGACAAGGCCATTAATACCGTTGTTTGTGGGAATGGTAGAATTTGTTGCATCTGTAAATTGCCTGGCTACATAAGCGTATTGATAAGTGGCCCAAAACCTTTTCATTCTTAGTGTAAGGCCTGTTTTTAATATTACGGCGGGTACAAACTCTACTTGCTTTTTATTGTAGGCAGCTTCTTTACTGTCTATATATTGCGCGCTGATCCATGAGAAATTTGAGAAGAGAAACAGTTTGGTTTTTGCGTTTCTTCCCCTGATAAACTTCCACAGATCAACTTCTGCAAAGGACTCGACACCAAGATTTCTTGACTGTGAAATATTGGTGACATACTGGTAGGTATTAGGCGATGTTTTGTCGGATGCAAGTATGGTGCCTATCTTATCAGCATAATCTATTGTAAACAGGCTGACATCGTAATTGACGAGGTTGGTATAGCTGCCCCTGGCGCCGAGGTCGGCCGAATAGCCTTTTTCGTCTTTCAGATCGGGGTTAACCCTATAGTTAGGGTTAACGATGCTCATGTCGTTGAAATTTATACTCTTATAGTTTTGCGAGATATTGGCGTATAACTGGCACGACTTGCTTTTGTCGTAGCTAAGGCCGATGCCGCCGATAACGAACGACCTGTTGCTGACCCTGTTCTCCTCTATTACCTGGTTATAGATAACATTGCCTGCACGATCCTGCACAAAGCTGTTGTAGAAACCATTTGCCTCAGTCACAATTTGCTCGTAACGCAGCCCGGGTATTATGCTCAGCTTAGAGTTGACCCTGAATATGTTTTCGGCAAATAAAGAAATGTTGTGGTTAGGGAAAGTATAATGAGAGTAATTCAACGAATCGACCAGGGAAGATTTGCTGAATGAGAAATCAGCTTTTGTGCCATTAGCGCCATCATTGGCATCGCCGATCTGGCGGTTAGTGTAGCCATGATAATAGCGGAAGCCACCGAGCAGCGAAAAAGGATTGGCGTTCTTCAGGTTATAGTTATAGAGCAGCCTGCTTTCATTACCCCAGTTGCTATAGGCATCTGTACGGTATTGCCTGGCGCCACCAGGGTCGACCACGGTGGTAATAACACCCAGTGCATCCCTGTCGGCCCAGAGGCCAAAAAAGCGGGAGTTAAACGTTAAGTTGGGAGCAATGGCGTAGTCAATTATTGCAGCGGCCAGGTTCCAATGTACTTTGAACCAATTGCGCTCTTTTGTAGACTGGCGAGGATCGGTGTTGAACATTACATCATTGAGGCCACCGGGCTGATGCTCCAGGTAGTCCATGTGGGTGAACTCGGCGGTCAGGGACAGCTTGCTGGTAGCCTTATATGTAGTGGCAAGGTACACGGTGTTTACATTGAACTGCGCATCTGGCCGCCAGCCGTTTCCTTGCTTATGCTCGTAGAATGCATAGTAGTTCCACTTTTTTATAGTGCCCCCAATGCTGTTAGAAGAGTTGAGAAATCCCCACGACCCAACGGTTTCCCTTGCAACAACCTGGTACTTTGCCGTGTCTACGCCTTTGTTCATTTTAAAGTTGATGATGCCGCCAAACTGAGTGCCGTATTGTAGAGAGGCGGCGCCACGCACTATTTCTATGCGCTCCATAGCATCGGCTGGCGGGGTGTAGTAGCTTTCGGGATAGCCGAGGGCATCGGCGCTTATATCGTAACCGTTCTGGCGGGTATTGAAGTTGCTTACACGGTTAGGATCAAGGCCTCTGCCGCCGATAGCTAATTGTATGCCTGCGCCGTCATTCTCCCAGATGTTGAGGCCTGCTACGTTAAAGTATATCTGGCGGGCATTATTGGTGGCTGTATTGACTGTAATATCCTTCAATACGATCACCTCACTTTTTTTGCCCGCGTATATACCAATGCCGTCTACATCTTTCAGGTGTGTAGCCCCAAAAGACTGTTTATATGTTTTTACGCTTACTGAATCTAAAACATGGACACGGGCCTTTAGAGAAACATTCATGGTTATATTTTTATCCGCAACCGTAATCTCCTGCTTGCTTTGCTCTGCTCCAAAATAAACAACGGCCAATGTGTATGTTCCGGCTTTCACATGTTCTATTTTATAATTGCCCTTAGCATCGGTGGTGACGCAGGTGTTTGATGGTTGCAGGCACACAGTGGCATCGGCAATGGCCTTACCGCCCTCCTGATCTGTGACTTTACCGGACACAGCAAATACCTGTGCCTGTAGATTATAGGCCTGCAGGCACAAAAGAAATAATATAGTAATTAGTTGTTTCATTGTTGTTTATTATGAAATGGAAGTATCCATTTTTTGGGCAAAAAATTATCGGTTTGTTTTGACAGGTCTGTTGTGGGATCAATGAACAGCCTGCTGCCACTGCCATTGAGGGTAACGTAACATTCGGCAGTTACAATAGGGTCTTTGATTCCTTTATTGCGGTATACATGGTGCAGGTAATGGGCATATTGCACTATCATATCGGGTTGTGTGGCCATCATACGTTCCTGCAGCGGCGTTAGATACAAGCCGTTGGGTACTTCGCCGCTATTGCCGGTTGCAGGGTCTTTGATGTAGAAAAATGCTGTGCCGCTTTTCTCCATGAGCATTACGCGCCAGGAGAAGCGATAACCCTCCTCTGTCCAGAACAAGGTACCGGGGTATAGCAAGAAACGAAACGGCACTAATACCTGGAGTACGGCGTATAGCCCTAAAAGAGAATAGAGCAACTTCTTTTTATTTAAGGAAAAAGTCAGTACCGCTTTGGATTCGCCGGATTGGTGAACGTTGTGGGGCCAGAGGTTACTTATGTTTTTAATAACCCGTAAATGAAAGCTTTCGGAGAAAAAAATAATGGTAATAAATATCATGACGTAGGGAAACATGCCGATCTTGAACAGCCATGCTGTAAGCATGTGAAAAATGACGACAAGCAGATAAGCCCAGGGCCTAGCAGCCCTGGAGAGCAGTAAAAAACCTATTGAAATATCGAAAGCGGCAGCGAACCAACTAAATAGAAATGCCACCCACGCTTGCGTGAGCAGGGGGCCGATAAGTGTCAGGCCTGCATTGGCGGGAAGCCATATTTTTAATGGGAGCGCCTGGCACATCCAGTCATAATTTAATTTGCTGATACCTGCGCAGAAGTAGATAACGCAAAGCTGCCACTTAAAAATATTGATCGTCCAGCCGGGAACATGGGTGACTTTTAATGAGGGGTTACGGACAACATCGACAGAAAAATACCTGTGGGCGGGAACCAGTAGCAGCAAAAAAGAGACGATGCTGACAACGTAGTAATGATTGAGGTAGTAGGTTTTGTCTATGAGCTCTGTATACACAAAGCAAATGAAAAAAGCACTGATGGACAGCTTATATAAAAAGCCTATGGCAATGAAAATGGAAGCGATAACCATGATAGCAAAAAGGCTATACATGCCTGCTGCGGGCAGTGGCCGGACCCATTCAAATCCATAAAAAGGGAAGTAGCATTTGGGCGATATATAGAAATCATATACCCAGCCCTTAGCTATAAAACGAACTGTGCTGATGAGCATAATGACGCCAAAGGCCACCCGGAAAACGGCAAGTGGCGCGATGTGCTTTTCCCGGTTAAAAGAAAGCCATAGCCTGCTGATGTAGTTGTGGGCCGATATACCATTGCTAATCTCCGTCATTGTCTCCGTAGGTGATCAGTACGCCCAGGGAAGAAGGCATATCTGTTTTTAACAGCACAACGATCTTTTGGATTTCGGCATAGGCCACATCGGCCGGGGCAGGATTGCTTTGAATAGTTGCAGAAAAAGGGTCTGGTATCGCCTGAATTTCAGAGACCGCAAGGGCAAAGTGCGCTTTGATAGTATCGCTAAGCGCACCACCATTGTATTTTGCATTAGCCTTTACTACATAGTTATCAAGGCCTGCCGTATAGATGCCCTGCACTGCTTTTAGTTGCGCCAGCAGCAGCTGAGCCGATATGCCGCTGTAATAGGCTTCCACTTCATTCGGAAGAACCGGCAATGCTGTTCCCGGCGGTTGCTTGCCTAGTGGAATACCCAGCTTGTCGTTTTTCAGGATCTCAAAATCCTGGTCGAGCGAATTGATCAGTAATCCTAAAGAGCTGGAAATGCTGTTGCCGGCGCCATTTACAAATGTATTGATATAGTTGCCCCCGGTTGCTGACCAGGCTGTGACTACGGTAGTTATCTCTGCTTTTATGTCGGCAGAAACAGCGACGAGGTATTGTTTTCTATTGGCAGCAGTGGAAGCGGTGGTAAAGCTGGCTATAGTGGCGCCGGCGCTAAACAACAAATAATCCATAGCAGGGAATCCCTTTGCTGTGGCATTTGACAGCACCTTGAGGTCATAGTTGCCTGATACAACGTTGCTGTCAATTCTTGATGTGGTGGCAGGGAACAGGTTAAGGCCAGCCAGCGTTGGCTGATTATTCATAGCCGGGCCAAAACCGTTGTATTCAGAAGCTGACTGCCAGGCGAGATAGGCGGTTTTAAAAAGCGTTTGCACGTTTGCCAGTTTCGACGCGTCGGGGCTGGCATTAAAATCTGTTATAGCTGCGTCCATAGCGTTTACTGCATTACCCAGTGCCGTATAGGACGGCAGAATAATATTATTCCCTATATTGATGAGGGTAGAATCCGGGCCGCTGCTTGCAACCGGAGAAGAGCTTTTCTTCTTGCAGGAAAAATTTGCTATTAAAAGAACAACAAGTGTTATCCCGGTAATCAATAAGGCAATGCGTTTCATGATCTAAGATTTAGCTGGCAAAAATACAGCATGTAAGCGCAAGGCTTACATGCTGTGGAAAATATTATAAAGCGGCAAGCTCTGTGGCGCTGAAGCCATAGATAGTACCTATCAGCTGGCGGATGGCATTGGTCTTTGCCTCGATCTGCGCGGTTGTATTAACGCTTGGGTTGACGAAGTTGTAGAGATTAGGATTGCCGGGGTTAGCACTGTCGAATAAGGCTTCCAATTGTGTGATCTGGGCGTCTGTGATTACTCTTGTAGCGCTAGTGTTGTATTTCAGGCTACGTACGAAGCCCAGAGCTTCAGAAAGCGTGCCGTATGCGGCAACTGCATCTCCGGCTTCTATATTAGCATCAGTTTCTTTCATTTCCTGTACAACGGTAGCAGCTCCCAGCTGGTCAAACGTTGAAATAATGATAGCAGCCTGTGCCTGCTTGGTAGTAAGATCTTTGTTACTGATAGCTGCACGCCCCTTCAGGAAAGCGTTCATTAGTGTTGCATTTGAATGAAGGCCTGCATCCACCTGGTTAGAATAGCTGCCGAAGTATTTAAGGCCGGAGGTATTTGTGGGGAAATCGATAGGAACACCAAAGAAGCCGAAAGCCTCATCCCAATGGTGCTCTAAGGCTGTGCCGCTGCCAGAGATCACGGTGGTATTGTCGGTTGAATTGCCCACCGAGTCTGCCATGTACACATTAGCGATCTCATAGGCACAAATGCCACCCATAATAGTCTTCTTTACCACCTGGCTGTAAAAAATGCCAGTGGGAGACAATAAAAACTTTTTGCTGGCGCTTACAGAACTGGCAGCTACTCCTGCAACGCCTGCACTTGCCGTAGCCGCAGACTGGCTATATACGCCAATACTGTCGAAGTAGTTCATAAGGTCTGCCTTTGCTGCGGCAGAGCAGTAGTCTGATAATTTTAACCCGGATGCATTTAAGCTCAATGCCGAATCATTAAAATGGCCATTTACATTATTAAACATGTCCTTAAGGGCCTGTGCGCTTACAGGGATATTGGGGATGGAATTGCTGATGTTAATGGCGGCTACTACCTGGTCGGCCATAGCCAGCAGCTTCTTTTGATTGCTGTAATCTACGTTTGTAAAATTATAGGTTGTAGGCACTGTATACACAGGTATTACAGGCGTAGCGTTATTTTTATCTTTTTTGCAGCTCCAGCAAAAAGTTGTTACCAGGAGAATAAACGGGATGTAACTGTATTTTTTCATGCTTTGAATTTTGTGTATGTTTTATGAGCGGCAAAAGTAGGCTAGCAGCAAACGGGGGGCTTTTATATTCGGTAACTTAGCTTCACTAATCAGGAAACAAACAATTTTGAAATTGTTACTAGCTGATACAGTGCGATGTACAAGCATGTTTGCAAAGAAAAAGCGGGCAGCACATTACCTACTTCTTCTATTGCATTTTTCGCGAAAAGCCTTTTATGCCTAGCGAAAAACCTAATTAAATGAGGCAAAAAACTGGTCGAAGTCCTGGGCTATGACAGTGAGATCTTTTTTCAGGACAGACCTGAGGGGCGCCTGGCTGGGGTCTGCGCTATGTTTTTGAAGGTCGGCGAGGCTGACGACGTAGATGGTTGAGTTGTCGGCGTACTGGCCGAGGTCTTCGAGTATGAGGAAAGTTTCGTTTGGGTTATCGTCGGGTAATGGGTCTATGAGTTTACAGATCTGTCCTCGTTTTGTGGGTATTAGGTGCCCATTCATGCGCTGCTGTTTTTTTTACAAATATAGGAAGTGAGGTGGATTGCAGATCCTGCCTGCTTCGTGCAGGATCCAGGCCTGCCTAGCGGGTAGCCCTAGCTTCCAGCTACCGCCCTGGAGATAGCTTTCGATATTTCGGCTTCGAGTTTTTTGATCTTTGGATGAATATCTTCTGCATCTTCGAAAAAGTATTGGCCGGTTTTGGTGTCGCGACTTAGGTTGTGACAGTAGATCTCTGAGCGGCTAAAGCCATTTACTATGTTGGGATAAAGAATAGTGGCAGTGTAGTATTGCTGACCTTCATCATCGCAGACCGGCTCTACCCGGCAGTCAATAATTCCACCGGGAGATTCGATCGCCAATTCTATAATTGCATCCATTTTTTTCTTTATTATGCGCCTAAGTTAGGGTTGTTTATTAAAAAAGATGCGTGGTAATGAATTTAGTTGTATGTTTAGCATTATTTAATTTTAATTTAATCAAATGGAATCAGGTACAGTAAAGTTTTTCAACAACACAAAGGGTTTTGGATTTATTACACCGGACAATGGTGGTAAAGACCTGTTTGTTCACGTGTCGGGCACAAAGGATGAGATCCGTGATGGCGACAAAGTTACTTTCGATATAGAAAACAGCCCTAAAGGGTTGAACGCTGTAAACGTTAAGCGTAGCTAATTTAGCTACCTTATATAGTTATCACGAAAATAACGAATCTTTAGCGCACCTGGAACCAGATGGGGATAGGTGCGCTTTTCTTGTGTGCAGTATAACGTGCTGTTGCAGAAGTGCGAATACAAGATACTTTACTGGTCCAGTAAACTAAGGCTACTGATATGAACAAAGTGTTTTTTATTAGCTGTATCAAGCATCAGTCCATGCACAACGGCAGTAGCTGCAATAAACAGATCGGGCTTATCAATAGTTTTGCGTGCTACCTTGAGCTGATGAACAATTTTAACTGCTTCTTTTGCCACAACACTATCAAACGGTAAAATGCTAAATCTTTGCAGCATTTGGTCCCAGAATTGTGAATGAACGGATGATGCCCCGTTCAGCACCTCAAATTCAGTGACGCACGAAATATAAAGTTGATCATATTTATCAAAATGGCGAACCAACATGGAATTATTCTTATCTGTTTTGCGGAAATAATCGATCAGGATAGTTGAATCAATCATTAGTTTTTTGTCCGCCATTTTGCGATGCTTTTGCGGTTTTCTTCAATTACCTGGATCTCTTTTTCATTTAATACGGGTCCGTTACGAAGCATCTCTATAAATG
Organism: Bacteroidota bacterium; assembly: GCA_013285595.1. Lineage (GTDB taxonomy): Bacteria > Bacteroidota > Bacteroidia > Chitinophagales > Chitinophagaceae > Nemorincola. Next base: position 772 of record JABDHF010000051.1, on the reverse strand, counting down.
CCTCTTTATCGTCTTTAGCCGGAGCAATCTCCACTAATTCACGCCTTAACTTAGCTTTTTGCGAGGGCGTCAGTGTTTTTACTGCTGCTAACAGCTGTTGAAAAGGTATTTGCAATTTCATTTCCATCAAAACAAAATTACACATTTTGTTTTAAGTAGTAGGGTGTTCATTCTTTCACCACCTCTTTATCCAGCGGCAGTATATACAGGAAGGGCACTATAGCATATAATACGTAAGAAACGTAGACTGACACCCAGGCCAGCAATGCTGCGATCAAATAAATAGTGGGACCGCCGAGAATGGAGAACTTAACGTTTCTCATGGCGGCCTGCCTATCGAATGCAGGGCTGAGGTAATGTTTTACATTATAGTAGTAAAACCAAGTGAGTATAGATGTAGTAGCCGAAAACATAAGCCCCCAGAGCATAACAATAATGGGTGATAATGGGTACTGCCCCATAAGCGATGTAGGGAACGGGAGCAGGCAGATGAAGAACATAAGGAAAGTATTGATCCATGTGGCCCCATAATCGCTTTTTATGCTCATGCGCAATATCTGGCTGTGATGCAGCCAGATAAGCGCCACGAAGAAAAAACTGACTACCCAGCTGAAGAAGGTAGCTCTTACTGCGGCAAGCGCAGCCCATACTTCGCCCGCGTTTTCGGGGTGGGTAATGTGGGGCACCTTGAGATCGAGCACAAGGATGGTCATTACTATGGCGAATACACCATCGCTAAAAGCTTCCAGCCTCTTTTTATCGAATGCCCATA
>JABDHF010000050.1 GCA_013285595.1 Bacteroidota bacterium | reverse complement strand
CTGAAATACCGATAACTTTTAACGGCAAGGCCGGTTTCAACATAGCCAATGCTATGGCCGCCACGCTGGCTGCGTACCTGCTGGGTATAAATATGCAGGATATCAGCACTGCATTGCGGCATTTTGAACCATCAGCTTCCCTTACGCCGGGGCGCATGAATTTTTTCCAATTCCGCAATTTTTCTGTTATTGTAGATTTTGCCCATAATCCGCACGGCATGAAAGCCATCAGCAAGTTGGTGGCCAGTTTTGACCATACAGTAAAGGTAGCTATCATTGCCGGTACCGGTGACCGGCGCGATGAGGATATCATACACCTTGCAGAAGAAGCTGCTACAATATTTGATGAGCTGATCATCCGCCAGGATATATCGCTGAGAGGGCGGCCAGGACAGGAGATCATAGACCTTGTGCTGAGGGGCATTCACAACATAGACCCCTCTAAAAAGACAACGATCATAGAGCAGGAGCGCGAGGCCATTGACTTCGCTTTCCACAACGCACAAAATGGGAGCCTCCTATTCATAACGAGCGACATGATACTAAATGCAGTGGCGTATGTACAACAGCTTAAAGACAAAGAAGAAATGATGAGGTAAAAGAGTAGGGGGCCGCGAAGAGCTAATGCTTAGAACATCGGCTTAATTGCCTTGAGGGCCGCGGGGGACGCGGGGGGTCTGTACATGGAAGCGAGACGCTATCGCATGTAAGGACGAAGCGAGACGCTTCGACTAGTGGGGACAGTGGGTGATTGTTGGGGAGGAAGTGGGGTATTGTGCGATGTTTTCGTAACGGTGATTTGTATAGTATTCTTGGATCTTATTTTGTTTGTGCATAGGCCATATATGCAAGTTACGGCAGGGGGAATGAAGTGGGAATTGTGGTGTTGGGGTGTCGCTATCGGTAATGCATAATGGTGGAGAGAAAGAACATCGGCTTAAGGGCCTTGAGGGCCGCGGGGGACGCGAAGGGCCCAGATGTGGCGGGACGGGGGAACACGTCTGAAAAATAGTCTTCTAAATTTTTTTAGAAGATTCAAAAAAATTTTCTAGAGATTTAATATATGTATCGAGTAGTTTGTGTTGAGCATGTCTCAATGTATAACAAGGCCTTTTACTCCAAGGTAAGTCATAAATATAATTTTCGACAACCATAATTCTTCTGTCTTTGTCTATTGAACCTAAATCACATCCAAAAATGCTACAAGGTGGACAACAATCATATAACCCAATTTGTACTTGATCTGGAAATAGGTTTTTTAATTTTGTATAAGTGGTGAGTGTTTGTTTAATCTCTTCAACAAAAGCGGAATGGTTGTTATCGCTAATGTAATCCACAGATACTCTACCCAAGAGTAGCCCTACAGCTCGGACTATTTCATTATTGTCAGGATTTAAAAATAAAACTTTCAACTTTCTTTTCCTGTCGATTGCTAACCATGTTTTATAATCATTGGTTAAATTACGAGTATGATGCCCCCCAGAAATTTGAAATGTCCATATTTCTTCAGTTGCATTTTTTATAAGTTTACTTACCTTTTCCGCACTAAGTATTGAATGAAAATTTACTCCGACAATTATTTCTTTATTCCGATAATTATAATATAACAGTAATATAGTTAAAAATATTATTGCAATAGACAGCGTTATTATAACAAATGTTGTCAGGTGCTCATTAATAAATTTGCTATTATATACATATACAAAAAGTGATGCTATTATTGTAGTAGCAAGACCAATAATAATGTCTCTAATTGTTTTCATCATTTCAGATTAATTGAATTGTCGATTCCTGATAATATCTTTGGTCGAACCATATCGATTTTTTGTTATGTAAAAATGATTTATGATTTATATGTTTAATGAATTTTTCATTTACATCTTTTTTTCTGCCCAATAAGATGTCAAGGGGAAGAGTTAAGTTAATAATGCGATTTTTTATCGTGTGTCTGTTGACTTGGGGAGGAAATAATATGCTATTTTGCGAAGCAAACAGTACTTCATTTTTACCAATTACCGGATAAATGTTTACATAAAAAGAATTCGAATTTTCCCATTTGACTTTTGGTTCTTCTGCTGATATTTCTACCTTAAATCCGTCATCGTTGCAAATTTGATAAAACCAATAATTAAACTCTGCAGCTTCGAACGCTGAATTAAATTTCCTACAAAGTATTTCACTACCGTCAATTTCATTTGCACATACAGTCCATAATAGTCCTTTAAAGTTAAGCGTATCATCCTTAAATTTAACATACTGAAAGAGGTCCGCTACTCTATTTACTGAGTGAGGATGTATGATCCTATACCAAGGTAAAATTTGAACATCTTTGCTTAAATAATCTACATGAAACGCCGGTATACTTTCTATCCCAAGCATTTCGAATGCTTTTACGCGATGATGACCATCAATCAATAATTGTCGATTTTTGTCCCAAACGATTGGGTTGATTAATATACCACTATTTTTAATTTTATTAATTAGTTGAACAACTCGATGTTCAGAAGTCCGCTCATACTTAAATAAATCTGTTAGCTTGACTATACTAAGTTTATTATTTACATCTTCTTGTAATGAAAATTCTCTAATCATATTTATTTTGAGTTATTATAAATATTTTAAAATTTATAAATATGTAAATGGGGTATTGAGATTATTTTAAGAGAAATAAGCTCTGAACCAATTTTCCAGATACTTTATGCGATAAATACAATTTTTTCACATAAAATCATGCAATATTCCTCCAAAATAATAGTTTTTCAATTGTGAAATATTTTTTCTTTGCTGGAACGTGGAGTAAAGTGAAAATTGTCGATTAGGGAAAAGAATCTCAGCTAAGTGCTTTGATTGCTCCCCCAAGCCAGCGAAGCGCAGGGACAGGGCGGGGGACGGGGAAAATTTACGGCTTTTGTTATTCCATTGGACAATTCTATGTAATTCGATTCGAAATTTGTTTCGTAGGATCACTTTTTAAATGCGGAGTAGCACCGCGGAAAGCGGGTTGCTCCGTTTTTTGTTTTCTAAACCGAGACGCTTCAACCATTTGGGAGATTAATTCAATTTGTGTTGTAAAACCGCCCCTTTGGTTAAAACAAAGGGCATTCTGGTTAAATGTAATGCCGACTGGTTGCAGACCTTTGTAAAAAAAAGAGCAACTATGAAAGCGATCAGAATTTATGAGTTTGGTGAGCCGGAGGTGATGAAAATTGTGGAGGTGGAACGCCCTGCGCCTGCGGCGGATGAGATACTGGTAAAGATGTATGCCGCCAGTGTAAACCCGGCTGATTACATTATACGCCGGGGCGGAAATGAGGGTTTAAAACCATTGCTGAAATTACCGATGGCATTGGGTATTGATGGGGCGGGAATTGTAGAAGAGGTGGGCAGCGATGTAGCTGAATTTAAGAAAGGTGACCGTGTGTATGGCGTGCCTAATTACCTGGATGGTAGCTATACGGAATATCTTGCGGCGAAGTCTAACCAGTTTGGCCTTATGCCGCATACGCTTAGCTTTAATGAGGCTGGTTCGCTGCCAGCCTGCGCCCGTATGGCCTGGAATGGTATAGCGGAGAAGGCAAAGGTGCAGCCGGGCCAGCGGGTATTGGTGCATGGTGCGGCAGGTGGTATCGGCAACCTGGCGCTGCAGTTTGCCAAGGCTTATGGCGCCTATGTGATAGGTACGGCATCGGCGCATAATGCTGAGTTTTTAAAGCAGCTGGGCGCTGATGAAGTGATAGACTACAACACGCAAAAATTTGAGGATGTGGTGAGCGATATGGATGTGGTATTTAATGCTACGCCTACTACTTCTGTAGATGAAGCGCTGCGCCTGCGGTCGGTTAAAGTGTTGAAAGAAGGGGGTATATTTGTATGTACGCATGGGGTGTGGCCCAACGATGAGTTTATAGCATTACTGGCCAGGAAAAATGCAACAGTTTTGATGGCGGGGGTTGATATTAATCACCAGCATTGCTTTACGGAAGTGGCCAAACTGATTGACGCTGGCAAGGTGAAACCTATTATCAGCAAGGTGTACCCGTGGGAGCAGGCAGCAGCGGCACACCGCGATGTAGAAACGAAACATGTGCGTGGGAAAATTGTGCTGGAGATCCGTAAGGAAGATTAAAAATGTATGATACACTATAAAACGATCAGCGAATGGTATGAGGCCTGGCAACTGCCAAAGCCGGAGCATCCGCTCATAAGTGTGGTGAAGACTGATGTGACGAGGATGGTGCGGGCTGGCGATACCATTACCAGCTTTTGCGACTTTTACTGCATAGCTATAAAGCGGGTGACAGGTGCAGGAGACCTGAAGCTGAAATACGGGCAGCAACCCTATGATTTTAATGATGGGATCATGTCGTTTGTATCGCCGGGACAGGTAACGAGCCTTGCCGTGGAAAAGGATGTGGAGGTAAGACAATCGGGATGGCATATCATCATCCATCCCGATTTTCTTTGGAATACGCCGCTGGCCAATGGCATAAAGCGATATGAGTTTTGGGATTATGCTGTAAGCGAATCCTTATTCCTTTCGGAAAAAGAAGAAGAGACCGTTATCAGTATCGTTGAAAATATCCACCGCGAGACGCATGCTAATATTGACAAATTCAGCAAGCAGATCATTATATCGCAGCTGGAAAGCTTGCTCAACTATGCTGAGCGGTTTTATTACCGCCAGTTCATAACGCGCGAAAAGGCTAATCACCAGGTGCTTGACCGTTTGAAAAAAGCGCTGGACGATTATTTTGACAGTAGGCTACCAGCTACCAAGGGATTGCCCACGGTAAACGATGTTGCCGCCCTGCTGCACATATCTCCAAAATATTTAAGCAGCGTGTTGCGGACGCATACGGGGCAAAACACCCAGCACTATATCCACGAAAAGCTGATAGAACGGGCCAAAGAAAGAATATCGACCAGCGATCTTTCGATGAGCGAGATAGCTTATGAGCTGGGGTTTGAGCATTTGCAATCTTTTAGCCGGTTATTTAAAGCGAAGACGCAGCTTTCGCCTGTGGAGTTCAGGCAGTCGTTTAGGAATTAGGATCACCGCCTCTTTATTTTAGGTATATGGCGCAAAGCATAGCTCCCCAAAAATCAATTAATGATCTTCCCCTTATTGCCGGCCAGCCGTTCGCGCCATTTTTGAAGGTCTTCGGGCGATTGCCGCGCCCAGTCTGTTAGTTCACCTACTATTTTTAACGGCTGCTCTGTGCGGTAAGAGCGCGTGGGATTGCCGGGAAACTTTTTATCGGTAACGTTGGGGTCATTTTCAAAGCTACCTGTTGGCTCTATTATGTAAACATGTTCCTGCCCATCACCTTTTGCTAAGGCAGCAGCAAGGCCGGCGTTATTACCCACGGCGGTGAAATAAATGTGGTTCATTACAACCTCTGTGTCGTAATTAGACGTGCGCCGTGCAGTAAGTAGGTCGCCCACCTTTAGGTCGGCTCTTGTGCCGTGATAAAAGGGACCTTTATCAGATGGGGTATGCGCGGCTGAGATCGCTAATTCCCGGTTCTTTTTTGCGTTGTCAGCGTCGCCCAGCTCTTCGTAGCATTTGGCAATGTGCACGTATAGGCCGGCAAATGCGCCCTTTACTGCGTCGTCATTCACCTTTAATGCAAATTGCAACGCTGTTTGGTACCACTTTAATTTATCAGCAGCATCTTTTTGGCGTCGGGCTACATAGTGCGCAGCGGTAAATTTTTCAAAGTCGTTCGTCGCCTCGTTCCAGGCTTGCATAAATAGCTGGCTTGCGTCTTCGGGTTTGCCTTTCTCTTCCATGTCTATGCCTTGCACACAAAGCTTGATAACGGGATTGCCTGGGTTGAATTCCATTTATAGATTATTACCTGTTTGAATTGCAAAAATAAGCAGGCTCTTTTTATCCGGCTAAAAAAAATCTTAAAAAAATTATGATAAACCAAATGGTTGCGTTTATCTGCGGGGCTCGCTGGCAATTAGTGGGTCTGTGAAGCAGGTAAACTAGCTAAACCTTTTTGATGAAGGTTATGGTATTGGTGTAAACCGTTATTAGGGGAATGGGAGAATGTGATAGCTCCGGTCGCAATTGCCCCTTTTAATGTCGTTTTCTGCCCTTTTGCAGTGAGGATGGTAGCTTAGTTTTGAGGAAACAAAAATGCAACACTATGCGCAAATTAATAATGAAGATGTCGATGTCGGCCGATGGTTTTGTAAGCGGGCCCAATGGGGTGAACGATTGGATCCTCAGGTCGTCGGACGAAACATCGAGAGCGTGGGTTGTGGCACATAGCTTTGACGCCAGCCTGATAATAATGGGCCGGAAGTCGTTTGAGTCTATGGCGCCTTACTGGCCCACTGCGGCGGGGCCTTTTGCCGTGCCGATGAACGAGACACCCAAGGGGGTCTTTACCCAAAAAGGATATAATGGCCTTGCGCCGGCCAATGCGGAGCAGACTCCCGCTGCGGCTTCGTGGGCGCAGGCGCGGATCTTTGACGGCGACCTTGCAGAGGAGATAGAGAAACTGAAAGCCGGGGAGGGGAAACCGATCTTAGCAATAGGCGGCGCGGGATTTATGCGAAGCCTGATAGCTACCGGGCTTATAGATGAATACCACCTGGCTATCCATCCCGTAGTATTGGGCGAGGGGTTGCAGATATTCAATGGCATCACCCAGCCGCGCGACCTGAAGCTGGTGGAAGCAAAGTCTTTCCCGGGTGGCATTGTGGCACATACTTACAGTGTATAGATAAAAGAGAACGGCGCACAATTGTGCGCCGGCCTCTTTTATCTAAGTTTTAAGAAAGCAAACCATCACTTGATCTGCCCAATCCCATACAGGCTGCATTACATCTTGTTCATATGGCTTTAGATTTTGAACCCCAAAGCTATAGAGAGAAAATACTGAGTTATTAAATATCCGACGAAATGCAGTGCTGGGCGCCTGAGATGCAGGAACTTTCCGACCAACGGTATTATGGTAATGTTCCGTTACTTCTTGTTCAGCGTAAACACGCCATCCTGGTTAGACAGGATCATGCCCGAGGTGTTGTCTTTAGTGTTGGTTACAAATTCTATAGTGCGGCCACTTTCGTCGTCGTAGGCAAACTTGCCGGCAGCAATAGGTATGAGGCGAACATCTGCAGCGCCAACAGCTACATGCCGGGCCAGGTGTGTGCCGGTAAGTACAATATATATTGCGTTTTTGGGTGCATCGGGGTCGGCGGAGTTATACTCGCCACAGTATTTCAGCAGATCTTCTTTGGGTATCTTTATGTTATCATCCTGTATTTGTTTTGCAACGAGCGCTTTATTTTCAGTGCTTGCCAGCAGCCACTGTAAGCTGTTTTTCTCCCGCTCACCGGTGGCCTTAGATAATAGCTGTGCATAGATCAGCGCCTGTGCTTTTGTGAGCGCCTGCGCGGCCGGTACGGGCGCATCGGGCCATATGCCGATGCCTTCCCAGTCGGTATGTGTAGCCATATTGTAAGAGTACTGCGTGGGTATAAAGGCCACAAACCCGTGGCCAATGCTGAAGGGGCGGGTAGGGTGTGCACCGCCGCCGGTGGTGTCGCCCACTACGGTAATACGGCCTGCATTCCTGAGGCCATAGATAAAATCTTCTGCGGCCGAAAAAGTGCTGTGGCTGGTTAAGATATACACCGGCATAGATAGCTTAAAGTCTGTTTTGGCAGGGTCGGCACAGCGTTTCAGGGTGTCATTGCTGCGGGTGATCGTATAATTCATGGGTGTTTTTTCTTTGAAGAAATAGCTTTGCAGCTGCACCACCATATCGGGCGAGCCACCGCCATTGTTGCGCATATCAATGATGAGGGCGCTGCAGTTGCTCACAAACCGCAAGGCGCCGTTTGTTGTGGGAAGGGCTTCGTCTGTAAGTCCGCAAAAAACATCCCACCGCAGGTAACCTATGTTGCCAGGCAATAGCTCCACTTTTTTGAACCCGAAATTGTTTTCCAGCGCATCGTGCAGGTCGTGCTCATATGCGCGGCGGTTGCTCGCGGTGTCGGGCACATACGTTTCCAGGTCATTGGCCATTTGCGGATGGTACATTACTTCCAGGTGGCCATCTTTGTGGGCCTGCTGCAAGTCGTTGTTTAGCTGCCTGCCAAGGTCGGCCCTGTTTTTGATACTGTTGTATGCGCCGCTTTTATACTTCTTTTTTATACTGCTCATCATCTCAGTGGCTTTGGCGGGATAGATGTAATACCTGCTTAGCGCATTGCCCAGGCTATCTATGAGTATACTGATCTCCTTGTTGCTTAACTGTTGTTCCGGGGCATGTGCCTGTGCATGGCAAAGTGCTGCCATCAACAAACACGCTGTATATAGTACTAAGAACCTGGTAAACATAAGCTGTTGATTAATGGTTGTAAATATAATAGCGCCGGACTACGGGAACTTGTAAGAAAAAGCTAATTTTTATATGCGTGGGGAAACATGCATCAGGCTGCGGATGTCCATGTTACTACTGCTTTGTGCGCCTGACAACGTCAACTATAGCTCTGCATATATCTGCGGATATATCGCGTTCACTCTTTTCAAGCACAACGATGCAGATGGCTGTTTTCAACTCCGGAAAGTATATTGCATCGGTACCCCAGAACCCACCATGATAGTATGCTGTGAGGCCGGATATCGTTAGCTTCCTGAGGCCGAGGCAATAATTTGTTTTTGTTTTGCAGGGCACATTTGCGTACATTTTTGAAAGGATGCCTGTGTCTTTTATGATCTTTCCTTCAAAAAGATCTTTGAAGAATAGCGCAAGGTCTGCGGGCGTTGCAGCTATGCCGCCGCCGCCGAAGAGGTCCCACGATGGGTCGAGGTTATAAGAATCCCAGGGGTATTTATTCCAGTACTGGTGCGCTAATGCCAGAGCGTGGAGAGGTGTGGCCTCCAGGGTTGTAAACCATGTGGTATTTAATTTCAACTTTTTGTAAGAGAGCAAGGTTCTTACCGCTTCGTAAAACGGTTTCCCGGTTACCTGCTCAATGATCTCTGTAAGCAGCAGGTAATTAACATCGGCATATCTGAATGTATCGCCCGGCGGGGCCAGTGGCTTGCCTGTCTTCACTGCCCTGTCTACTTGTTCACTTCTTGTCCATTTGCGGTGTGGGTGTGCGTTTACGGTATCAAAGTAAGCATCATCTACATAGTCGTCGATGCCGGAGGTATGCGACAGTAAATGGCGAATGGAGATATTCCCGGTCTCATAGCCATTTGATGCAAGCTTTTGCAGGGCGCCGGCCGGCAGATATTTGCCTATGGTGTCGGAGATATTCAGCTTCTTTTGTTCGTTTAGCCTCAATATTGCTGCCGCAATATATGTTTTGGTATTGCTGGCTATTAATCCGGGCTGGCCCACGGCCAACCTGGTTTTGAGGGCCTTATCCGAAAGGCCAGCAGCATACGTCCATGCCTTACCATCGCCCGAAATAACACAGGCCATAATGCCGGTGGCTGCAGGGTGTGCGGAAAATGTGGTGTCTATAATGTGCGCAAGCTGATCGTTTATTTTCTGCGCATGCAAAGGGGGCGCTGCCAGCAAGCACACTGATATGAGGGCTACCAGCATGCATTGCCTGGAACAAGCTGAGGCGAATGAAAAAAGAAAGGGGCCAATGGGTTTTGTATTCATGTTAGTGCTTACATTTAATTGCCGGGTGTAAATTTAGTGCACCTGCCCGCAGCATTTTTTGTAAAAAATGGCCATTTTATGCATATTGTAAAAACACAGCCGAAATACCTGACGGACCACATCAAATGCTTCTATTCAGTTTTTGCAGGAGGACCTGAAAACGTGGTTTCCTCTCACCGGCGCCTGCCCGATGGAACGCTGGATATCCTATTTAACCTGGGGTCGGCTGTATTGTTATCCGGCGATGGGCTTAACTACTCACCAATGCCAGATGTGGCGCTGACGGGGCTTTACAGGGAACGGAAATTTATACAATACAAGGGTGCGGTGCATTTGGTAGGGGTGGTGTTTCAGCCGGGCTTTGCCCATTTGTTTGTAAACGATACGCTGGAACATTTTGAAGACAGCGCTCTGGACGCATCGCTGATATTTGGCAAAGAGATCTGCTTTTTATCAGAGCAATTAAAGAGCATGGCAGGTGAAGCAGAGCAGCACCATTTGCTGGAACGCTTCCTGCTTAAATACCTGAGAACAAAGGATAATGGCGGGTATTCTTCCCGGATATTCGATGTGGTGCAGCAAATACATAAGCTGGAAGGTGATGTGGTAATATCGGCGCTTTACAAGGCTAACTTTATGAGTGCAAGAACCTTTCGACGGAAGTTTAATGAATGTGTGGGGATGAGCCCCAAACAATATGCTGCAATAACAAGGATAAAATCGTTTAGTAAAAAATATGAATTATCGAGGTGTTCTTATACTGATGTGTGCAGCGGGCTTGGGTATACCGACGTATCACATTTTACCCGGGATTTTCAGAAGATAGCCGGCACATCGCCCACTGCCTACTTTAGGCAGCTGGATGAAATAGGAGCAGAGTTTATTCATTTAATTTAGGGGCGACACAAAAGGCCTTCGCAAATTGCGAAGGCCTTTTGATTTTATGAGGACGGCCGATCAGGCGCCTGGTATGTTTGGCTCTACGAGGCGGATGAGCTTGTCGAGCGAATCCTGCCAGCCGAGGTAACACATTTCGGCGGGTATTGCCTCGGGGATGCCTTCGTGCAGTATTTTCAGATCTGTGCCTGCCTGTGTTTTCTGGAGCCAGATAGTATAGGTCATTTTGCCTGGCATGCCGGGATCGTCGAACTGATCCTGGTATTTCAGGAATTCATTGGGTTTGAGCTCCAGGTATGTTCCGCCAAACGACTGGATGCTGCCGGTGGTGAAGTTGTGGAACGACATTTTATAGGCGCCGCCCACCCGCACATCCATCTGGTGCACGGTACAAACAAAACCATAAGGCGGCAGCCACGAGGCGATAGCCGCAGCCTCTGTGAAAGCGCGGTACACCTTTTCGGGCGCGGCCTTTATAACTCTGTGCAAAGAAACTTTGTTGTCTGCCATAAAAGATCATTTTTTAGATGATAAAATATACAAAAATTATTCCCCGGCAGGTTCCCATAGCTCTATCTTGTTGCCTTCGGGGTCCATAATGTGAACAAATTTGCCATAATCGTAGGTGGCGATGTCGTCGACTATGGTTACGTTTTCCTTTTTTAGTTCTTCCACCAGGGCTTCCAGGTTGTCTACCCGGTAGTTGATCATAAACTCCTTAGTGGAGGGCTCAAAATATTTTGTTGTTTCGGCAAAAGGGTTCCACTGGGTGACGCCTTTTTTAGCGCTGTCATCGGCCTGCAGCCATTCGAAGCTGGTGCCGTATTGGGTAGTATCGAAGCCCAGGTTTTTTTTATACCATTCGTTAGTTGCGTTGGGGTCTTTGCATTTGAAGAAGACGCCACCAATTCCAGTTACTTTTTTCATGTTGTTTGTCTTTTTAGATCGGTTAAAATTTTTGTAACAAAGTGCTCTTTAAAAATAGGCAAAAAAAGGAAAGGCGCATATTAGGGATATGTGCAGTGCAGGCCGGGGGGATACTGAAAAATGAAACGCTTGCCGGGCGCTGGTTTTGATGCGATTTTGGGGGAGCGGGCCGGTGTTGTTTTTCGGCGTGCGTTGCATGAGGGCCGGAGTAAGGAATAGTGCACGGAAGCGGGACGCTTCCACATGTGAGGACGAAGCGGACGCTTCGACCAGTAGGGTATGTGCAGTGCAGGCCGGGAGGATGCCGAAAAATGAAACGCTTGCCGGGCGCTGGTTTTGATGCGATTTTGGGGGAGCGGGCCGGTGTTGTTTTTCTACGAAAAGTTGGTTGGTGGCCCGGGAAAGGTTGCAGCGATGCGGGTGATAGGTGGGATAGGGCTGTGTTTGGCATTTTTAGGGGGCAAGGTAGCCCTGATGAATGCGAGTGGAATCGGCGCTTGCTGTTTTTTAGCAGCTATGGCGAGGGAGGTAATAAGTGGGGGCAGAACCGGGTAATGGCTGGTTACTATTGTATCGATTTTGTTTGCTCAAACATGCTTCGCTCTATCTTGTCATAAATACATAGTCAACAAAACGAAAGCCCCCCGCTACAGCGGGGGGCTTTCGTTTTGTAAGGGATAAAAATTATAACGACAGCTGCTTGATGCTTGGGCCGCCGAGATTGTCGAACAGATTCATGGCTACGGGGGCTGTTGGGAGCTTGGCTACTGCCCAGTCTGCCGGGGAGATGATGGCTACTTTGTTGGCATCTATCTTCAGGCCGGTTTTTACAGATACGGGGTTGCCGTGGGCACTGGTGAGCATTTTTACGTCAAAGCTGAGGTCTGGGCCGCTGTTGTACAATATCAGCTCTTTGCTGCCATTGCTTATCTGCGCGGTTACCGACTGGCCGGCTACGAGGGCTATATTGCTTACCTCAAACATTCTCTTTACGCCGTTCTCGTTGTAGCCACCTATGGTGATCACTACGTTCTTTGGCGCTGAGTTGGCGTTGAGCTTAAAGGTGATGGCCTGGCCGGGGGTGCCTATGCCGTCGATAGCGATATTGTCGACACTGTTGTTTACCGATGGGGCGGCAACGTGTACGCTAAGCACACCGGTATTGAGGCCCCATGAGTAGGTGCCGCCGCCTGTGTTGCGCACATCGAGCGTCAGGGAACGGGCGTTGGCCTGCTCTATAACGGCTGTGGTCATGCTAGCGGCTATATCGGCCTGCATTGTAGTTTTCAGGTTGTCTTTAGATACGCCGGCAGCAAAATTCTTTGATGCCACCATGGTTGTAAAATGCGACAGGCTAAGAGACCCGAGTGCAGCAGCGCTTATTTTCAGTGTGCCTGGTGGCGCATACATTTTATCGTACTGCGGCGTGGTCTTAAAATAATGCATGCTATCGGTAGGGTCTGCAACGGGCAGTTTCACAATAGCCTGATCGATGATTCCCTTCGTTGCTATGGCAGCAGTATCTACTATTGCGGTTTTAATGGTTGTTTTAGCGCCGGCGTTTGAGACCTTTATTTCTGCCGCGTTTGGTATTCTTGTGGCATTATCCTCGTTTATTATTCTGCCTGGCTTATAAAATGTTTTGCCATTGCCATCAGTTATCTGGGTCACTTCGCCGCCATCGGCCATTATCAGCAGCGATCCCACTACGAGTAATGCCAGGGCTTCCCAGAAGGGGGTGCGCGGTGCAGTGCATAGCAGGGAGAAGGGCAGGGAGAGCATTCTGCCACCCGATGATGAATTGCCCGACCACGTTTCGCTGGAGCCGTGCTGGTAGGTGAATGAGTTGTTTGTGGGGTTGATGATGATCTCGCCATCGCCTACAGTACCATCGTTCTGGGCCACAAAAGGTGTGTTAGGGTTTGCTATTTTTATTACCCATCTTGTAGCGTTAGAAGAGTCCCAGCTGTAAGGCAATACTGCATGGCCTTTGGTGAAAGATGCATCGTTTGAGAGGGAGAGGATGCCCATTTCGCCGCGGTTAAATGCGTCCCTGCTTTCGTTGAATGCTCTTACCGGATCGTGCGTGGCGCCCATGATGAATTTCTCGGCGAAGAAGTCGATCTCGTTGCCGCCCAGCTGGTAGCCGTGCTTTATAGCTATCTGGTTTTTGCGCACATCGTCAATGCCATACTGGCTGACAGGCTCGTTAGATGATGACTGGCCCTTGATAGCATAGATAGCCTCCAGCGACATGCCGAAGCATACGCCCTTAGCGCCTGGCAATGCGCTTTTGTATACCAGGTAAAACAGCGCATTGAACGGATGCCAGAACCAGGTCTCATCCTGCGAAACATCGGTAAATGTAGAGGCGAAGATTTCTTTTGACAGGGTGCCTATCTGGGTGCCTATCAAGCCATTCTTAAAGCCCCAGAACAGGTTTTTGCGGAAATTGGTGGAGTCGTTAGGGTCTACGTGAAAGCCATCGGCCTTAAGGTTGAAGGTGGCTTTGAAGTCGCCGTTCCAGCCCTGTGCGCCGGTGTTGGCCGTGGTAGTGTCCCACAGGTTATCTATGGTGTAGGTAACATTTATTGTGCCCAGCTGATCATCGCCATCGGGCCAGTCTGAATCCCAGCCTTCCATTTTTACGGTAATGTGGGTGTTGCCATCCATTACCGGGATGGTACAGAACAAGCCTGTGTTGCCATCGAAATTATGCGATGCGCCCATATCGCCATCGCCCGGGTATCTCTTGGTGAAACTGAACCCTGTAGAGCTGGTAACGGTCATCTTCACATAAAGGTCCTGGCTGCCACGGAAAGCGCCATCATCGCCCTTTGATTCGAAGGCATTCACTACGAGATCGACCTTGGTGATCTTCCTGATATTGCCTGTAGACTTTTGCCAGGCCAGGACGCCATGCTGAAAATTGTTGAACCGGAAATTGTCGCCGGATGAATTGGTTTCGTTTGATGTAGGAAAGCCGAGCTCGCCTGTAGGGCCGCCGAACTGCGTAAGCCAACCCTGGCGAAGGCTTCCGTGAACCTCCCATGCGCCTGATGCGCCGCTCCAGTAAATAGACCCGGCTGCAAATGTGTTGTAGCGGCCAACTTCGGTGGTGCCGTGCATTACAGACGATTCGTTGCTGGTAGGATAGCCCAGTATACCTGCAGGCCCACCCAGGGCATTATAGCGGTCGCGGATGGCGCCATGTACTTCATAAGCTCCTGTGCCCGATGTCCAGTAGATATTGGCATTTTCGAATGAGTTGGTTCTTCCGCCGGCGGGCGCTGCTATTTCATCAGATGTTGGTAAGCCCATAGAGCCGTTCACATCGCCCAGGTTGCGGTATTGGATGTAAATGCCCCCGTATACTACATACCCTACGCTATGGCTGTTAATGACGATCATGCCGCGCTCAAAGTAGCACACCTGGCCACGATTGCCAGCGATAACGGTAGAGTCGTGTACGGGAAAGCCCAGGTATTCCCGCACCGTAATGTTCGGGTCGCTGGTAGTAGCGGTGGCCACTGATGCTGATTTCCATTTGGTTTCTATCTCCTGTGTAAACGCTACGGCCCCATACGCGGGGTTGTAGAATATCATTCCATGCTGGTAATCTGCATAGCTTCCCTGGCCTCCCGGTGTGGGCGTTTCGGGTGTTACCACGGAGCCGAGGAAGCTGGAAGCTCCGCCCAGGTCCTGGTATTTTTGTTCGATCGGTGTCATTGTTTTTTATGTTTGTTTGAGTGATGAAAAACTATTCTGTATTGTGCAGCCCATAGCTACGCCATACTACCGTGCAGCCCCGGTGTTCAGAGGCCCCCGGATAAGCGGGCAATAACTATAAGTAATTAATGATTCAAAGAATATCTGCCTCCGGAGTACCGCATTCGAATGAAGGCAAATATAGAACGGGAAGGGAAGCCGGGAAAGCGTTAATCAACGGGATTTATTACCGTTTTTAACGGTTTATTTTATGGTTAAGTATGGCGCACTGTATAATGTTTTAACCACCCTTACTGCGCCACTATCGTCTTTCTATCCACCGTATGCGCGCTGAAGTAGCCTAGTGCCCCGCCGGTAATATTGCTCTGCGGGTTGGCGGGGGTGGCGGAGTTTTGCTGTATGGTTTGCTGCAGGTTGTCGTAGTATTGATTCACTTTATGGTCGGTGCATTGGAGCTCTACGGTTATGGAGTCGCCGGTCTTGACATCTATATTGTTGAAGAGTGTGTTGGCAACTTCATTGCCATTTATCAGGTCATCGTTGTGTATGTATATTTCGGTAGATACGCTGTCTTTCACTTTTAGTGTCAGGTGATAGTTATTGCCGGTGGCTACAGGGTCTTTATAGTAGGGCACTACATCTATGTTTTTGCCAAAGGATGATTTTTGGGTACGCACACTATCCAGCAGCACGGGTTGCGGCATGGTAGAGGAACAAACGAATATATTACCGCCTACAGCAATATCCAGGTGGTAGGTATGGCCCGGCACGCCCACCAGTGTGTGGGTAAGGTAGTTGCCGGCGCTGCCTTCGGTAAGTGTATCTGTAATGTTGTTGTTGCTGTCTGTGATAAATACGGTGGCGCCGCTTACGCCGGGAAAAGTATTGTCCTGGCTGAAGTCTATGGTCTTGGTGATGTTGATGGTGTAAGGGCCTGGCTGGTCGGTTACATTGCCTGCTACCACATAGCGCGGCGCAGCAGAATTGAGGTTTACCTTGATCACCTTCTGGCAAGAGCAAAAAGCGGACATGATGAAGAGTATAGCTATACGGGCGTTTTTCATGGGTAGCTTAGAATTTAAAGTTGTAAGAAATAGAAGGTACCCACCTGAACAGCGACGTTTGCACGGCCTGTGTTTTGGCAGGGTCATTCGGGTCTTGCTGGAAGGTAATGGTGTAGGGATTCTCGCGGCCATAAGCATTATACAGGCTGAATGCCAGCTCAGACGAATAATGTTTATGCTCTTTCAGCTTTAGTGTAGCGCCGAGGTCCAGCCGGTTGTACGATGGTTCGCGGTAGGCATTTCTTTCGGTGTAGTAGAACACCACCTGGTGATCGAGCGTATACTTGCCACTTGGGAAGGTGACCGCATCTCCGGTATAATACACAAAGTCTGCCGATACAGTCCACTTTTTCGATAGCTTGTACATGGCCACAACCGACAGGTTGTTAGTTCTGTCCTGGTGGGCGGGATACCAGTTGCTGCTATTGATGCCATTTATTTGCAGCTCTGTTCTTGATAAGGTATAAGATACCCAGCCTGTAAACCGGCCCTCATTCTTCTTAGCCGATAGCTCCACACCATAAGCCCTGCCTTGCCCAAACAGCAATTGCGGCTCTATGGGGTTATTGCTGAGCACCTGTGCATTGTCTTTATAGTCCAGCTCGTTTTGCATGGCTTTATAGTAGCCTTCTATGCTGCACTCATAGGTGTTGTCTTTAAAGTTGCGGAAATATCCTGCAGAGAACTGGTCGGCTATTTCGGGTTTTATAATGTTGTTGGTGGCTACCCATTTATCGGTAGGGTTGCTGGTGGTAGAGTTAGAGAGTAAATGCAGGTATTGTGCATTGCGTGCATAGGCGGCCTTTAATGAGGAAGATTCATTGAGCTGGTAGCTTGCCGATGCCCGTGGCTCGGGCGTGGCAAAGGTCTCTACTATCTGGCCCGCGCCGTATTGCATAGTGTCTGTGATGTTGCCATTCTTATCGAGGTTGTAGAACTTATTATCGCCACCGAATACGGAGAATGTGCTCAGCCGCACGCCGAGGTCAAAGTTGAGCTTGCTGGAGGCCTTCCAGTGGTCGTTTACATATACGGCATTCTCCCACGAGTGTGTCTCCGGCTGGTTGGGCACTGATATGTTGCCGCCAAACTGCCCCGGCGTGATGGTATGGTAAACAGAGTTGAGCCCGAACGACCACTTGTTATCGGGGTTAGCGTAGTAGCTTAGTTCTTCTTTAAAATTCCAGTCTTTTATTACCGATAATATACTGGCGTCAATACCAAATGTGTTTATGTTTATCTTGTAGGTATAGTCGCTATAGATGAGGGAGGTATTGGAGAAGAGCTTGGGGTTGAAGATGTGGTTGTAGCGTAGCGTAGCCGTGGCGTTGCCCCAGTTCAGCCCAAACAAACTGCCCAGGCCCAGCACATCTTTGCCGTAGTAGCCGGACAGGTATATGTGGTCGTTGTCAGAGAGCTTGTAATTGAGCTTCGCATTGAGGTCGTAAAAGTAAAGCTTAGTCTTCTTTATGGTGGTGTCCGGGGATAAGCCCAGGAACACATCGGCATAGGTGCGCCGCGCACTTACCAGGAAGGACCCCTGATCTTTTACTATAGGGCCTTCAATATTCAGCCGGGATGATATGAGGCCTATACCGCCATTCACATGATACGACTGGTCGTTACCGTCATTCATCTTTATATCGGTAACGCTGGACAAGCGGCCGCCGTATTGTGCAGGCTCATTGCCCTTGTACAGGGTAAGGTTTTTAATAGCATCTGAATTGAACACGGAGAAGAAGCCCAGCAGATGCGATGGGTTGTATACCACAGCCTCATCGAGCAATATCAGGTTCTGATCAGCGCCGCCGCCGCGCACAAAAAAGCCACTATTACCATCGCCCGCCGACTGCACACCCGGCAGCAGCTGCACTATCTTCATCACATCTTTCTCGCCAAACAGTACCGGCAAAGCATTCAGCTCTTTTACATTCAGCGTATTCATGCCCATTTGAGAGCTGGTGACATTCTCATTTTTTGCCTTGCTGCTCACTACTACCTCGTTCAGCTGCTTTCCCTCGGCCACGAGCGATACGTTCAGGGTCACATCTTTATCCAGTGTCACCTTCTGCGGCTGCTCTGTGTAGCCCACATAGTTGATCTTCACGGTATGCTCGCCGGCGGGTAGCGACAGGGAGTAAAAGCCATATTCGTTGGTAGCGGTGCCGGCGGTTTTATCATCGGTTTGCACCACTGCGCCTATCAGTGTTTCACCGGTGCTTTTATCTTTCACGGTTCCGCTGAGGGTATGTTTCTGCGCTATTGCCGGCAAGGCAAACAGCAGCAGCATGATAAACGGCATTACTTTATGCATAAGAGTGGTTTGGTGGCGCAAATCTATTGTTAATAAAAACAGCTATTTGTGAAATATTTACCAAATGTTATTTTTTTGTAGCGGAGCGAGCAAGAAACGTAGGAATGCTTGTGTTTAGTATGGCAGACGCGCCGGTTAAGATAATTTGGGATATGAATTATAAACCTAAATATGGCATATGTTTTGCAGCCAATAGTTTAAGACCGTTCCGTGAATAAAATATGTTGCCTGCTGGTAGCCATAATAGTGCTTGGTGGCTGTGCCAAGCAAAAGGATGGGCCTTCCAGTAATACTCCCGGCTATTCCGATAAAACGGTACACATAGCATACCAGGTTACAGGCCTGCACGATGTAACACTGAAAACGCCCCAAGACTCAGTGGTATGGCAGCGCATGTTGGTTTCGGTATGGTGCGATGACAGTGTAGACTGGTCGCTTCTGCCATCTATCCTTCCTGCGGGCGTTACCATATCGCCGGCTTCAGATGTGCGTAAAACCAAGTATGGCAGTCCCTTTTACAGCGATATGCTTTTTACCGTAAGTATTAACACTCCCGGCACCTACCCGGTTGGCGTTATTTTTCACACGCACAATTTATTTTACGACTATGTAGATACTTACCGATATAATATTACGGTGATACCATAGGGGGGCGTCTACGGACAATACAATGTGTCTGCGGTGGAATGAGAAAGATGGCTGAAATTATAATAATATATCATAGAGTCGCGGCGAAAATAATATACTATGCCTGCGACTTGCCGGGTTCCCCACTGGCTCTGATCGTCGGTAAAGGTGATGATACCAGCTGTACTGTCAAGGCTCGCAAAGCTTAGCGCCGTGCTGCCAAATATTATTCTATTTGCGGAGTCTGACTGGATAGTGATCAGGGTGTCAGCATAATAAAGAACACCTACCGTATCTGCAAGTGGGGTGACGTAGTGGTCTGTGCCGGACCACTTTCGTGAACCTACCATTTTTGAGATATAGTCTGACAGGTTTGCGGGAGGAATGGGGACGGTGGCTGGTGTAACGTTTGTTTTGCTGCTGTGAGTGCAGCTGCCTGCAATAATCGCAAGAAGGATGATAGGTAGTATTTTAAGTATATTCATAGTATTTATGATACAGCAAATATTATGCCCGATAATGGACGTTTCCGGACATTGCTGGTATTTAATAACAATGATGGGAAAATATGTGTTTATCGCCTACCCTGCGTGAGGGTTAATGGTGGAAACACCGGCGGCGACGGAAAATTAAAATACCTGTAAACGCCGCACAGAGATGATCTCCAGATGCTCTGCGGTAAGGCCTATGTGAGGACTGGTTTGTACTAAATGATTTTTTAAGTAGCCAGGCAAATCGTTCAGTGATGTATCATCGTCAATAATGATAAAATCTTCGTGAATAGTATTGCTATTGAACCAATTCATGAGTTCTTCTTTTCTGCTGGTATGGCCAGAATTGGCAGGCAGACTTTTAAGGCTTTCGATAAAAATACCCCTTTCCTTAAAAATGCTTTTCCACTCTTCAATACCATAGGTGGCCTTATGCGAGGTAGTAAGCATAACTGTAGCGCCTTCAGCAATCAACTGCTGCAATGCAATAGTTGCCCTGCTGCTAAACACAGGAAACCCGTCAATATGCAGTTCAGGGCTTTTCCAGCTTTTGGCAGGTACCATTACGCCATCTATGTCTAAGAAGATCAACATATGGCTACAAATTTACGATTTATTGTAATAACTTATTAAGGTCTCCAATTGGTATATTGTTAAATTCGGCATCCTTTTCATTTAACATTTGTATTTTAGCA
>JABDHF010000049.1 GCA_013285595.1 Bacteroidota bacterium | reverse complement strand
CAACTACAAATAAATAATAACTAAAGAAACAACGATCTAAAACAACACTTCTAATAATACAGAACTATGGCACAACCTAACGAAGTAAGAACTGCACCGCACACACCTGCAATGGGAGCCCCGGAAACTGAGGCGCCTAAAAAGAAAAACAAGGGCTTTATGATCGCCCTGATCGTTTTGGTATTGGTGGGCGGCACTTTTGGTACCACTAAATATATTCACGGCCTGCACCACGAGGAAACTGATGACGCACAGATAGACGCCAACATAAGCCCGGTAATACCCCGCGCCTCTGGCTATGTAACGGAGGTGCTGGTGAAAGACAACCAGAAAGTAAAGAAGGGAGATACCCTTATTATCCTGGACAACAGGAATGAGCTGATACAGGTAGAGCAGGCGCAGGCATCGCTTATAGCGGCCCAGAGCAGCCTGGGTGTAGCACAGGGCAATACTACCGCTTCAAAGGCTTCTATAGCTACTTATGAAGCAAATGTGGCTACGGCAAGCGCCCAGATAGAAGCCGCTAAAGTAAATGTGCGCCGTACTACACAAGACTACGACAGGTATGCTATACTGATAAAAGACCACACCATTACCCAGCAGCAGTTTGAGCAGGCTGAGGCAGCCAAAGAAAGCGCTGAGCGCCAGCTACAGGTATTGGCAGACCAGAAAAATGCGGCTACCCGCCAAACCAGCGCTGCAACATCGCAGAGCAATGCTACAGGGCAGCAGATAAGTGTGGCTAATGCAACCATACAGCAGCGCCAGGCCGACCTGGACAATGCAAAGCTCAACCTGTCTTACACCGTAGTTGTGGCTCCTGAAGATGGTAAGGTATCTAAGGTAAATGTGCAGATAGGGCAATATATACAGGCCGGACAATCTGTGTTTAGCATAGTGCTGGATTCTAACCCATGGGTGGTAGCTAACTTTAAAGAAACCCAGCTCTCTAAAATGCGCGTGGGCCAGAAGGTGATCGTGCATGTAGATGCATTCCCCGGCCACGACTTTGAGGCTAAGCTTACCTCGTTCTCCCCTGCTACCGGCGCTCGCTTTGCATTACTGCCTCCTGACAACGCATCGGGCAACTTCGTAAAAGTGGTACAGCGCCTGCCGGTGAAGATAGAATTTACCAACAACGACCAGCAGGTAAAAGATATGCGCCCAGGTATGAACGTGGACGTGGATGTGATCATTGATTAATGACTTTTTGAAATACTTAATAATATGAACCAGGATTCGCTTGTAGAATACGGCTCGCGGCGGGTGATCATTACTATCACAGCGATAGTGTGCGCCCTGCTGGAGATCGTTGACTCTACGATAGTAAACGTGGCGCTCAACGATATGAAGGGAAACCTCGGCGCCACACTTAACGAAATAGGCTGGGTAATTACCGCCTATGCTATAGGCAACGTAATTATAGTACCTATGACCAGCTGGCTTTCTGCCCAGTTTGGCCGCCGTAATTACTTTGCCGCATCCATCATCATCTTTACGGTCTGCTCCTTCCTTTGTGGTAATGCAAATGGTATATGGCAGCTGGTGTTCTTCCGCTTTTTGCAGGGCCTGGGTGGTGGTGCATTGCTGGTAACCTCTCAAACGATCATCACAGAGAGCTATCCGCCGGAGAAAAGAGGTATGGCGCAGGCTATTTACGGATTGGGCGTGATCATTGGCCCAACACTTGGCCCACCGTTGGGCGGTTATATAGTAGAGCACTTTTCATGGCCCTATATATTCTATATCAACATACCGATAGGTACTATAGCTACATTGCTGACCATACAGTTTGTGCGCAGCCCTAAGTATGCCGAGAAGAAGTCGGTAAGTGAGGTAGACTGGGCGGGTATAGGACTGCTGGCAGTGTCAGTTGGGTCTCTGCAATATGTATTAGAACGAGGGCAGGAAGATGACTGGTTTTCTAGCAGCACGATAACTACTTTGGCAGTCGTTAGCGTTTTAGGCTTCTTTTTCTTTATCTGGCGGGAGCTTACGGCAAAGAACCCCATAGTGGCATTGAGGGTGCTTAAAAATGGGAACCTGAGGGTAGGTACCATTCTCTCCTTCATCCTTGGCTTTGGTTTGTATGGGTCCACATTTATCATACCGCTCTACACGCAGGCCAGCCTCGGCTGGACAGCCGAACAGGCAGGCGCACTTATGATACCTGCCGCCCTTACTACAGCCTTTATGATGCCTATAATAGGCAGGATGATACAAAAGGGGGCCAAGCAGCAGGTGCTGGTAGCTATAGGTATGCTTATCTTCTTCATGTATAGCTTCTGGGGCTATAAGATACTGACGCCAGATACCGGGAAAGATGCTTTCTTCTGGATGCTCATACTACGTGGGCTGGGAATGGGCTTGCTGTTCATACCTATCACTACCCTATCGCTGTCTACGCTTAAGGGGCAGCAGATAGGCCAGGGAGCCTCGTTTACGGGTATGATGCGGCAGCTGGGCGGTTCATTTGGCATAGCGCTGATCACCACCTTTATGGCACGCCAGAATATGGTGCACCGTAGCGACCTAACCAGCCAAATGTCGTCGGACAACGCGATGGTGCAGCAACGCGTAGCAGGCATGCAGCACAACTATATGGCACATGGCATGACGCCCAATGTAGCCCTGCAAAGCGCCCACCAGACGCTGGATTATATGATAACCAAGCAGGCGGCAGTGCTATCGTACATGGATGTATTCCTGTACCTGGGCCTTATGTTCCTGGTGTGCATACCGTTTGTGCTGATGGTGAAAGACAAGAAGGCGCACAAAGTAGACTTGTCGGAAGCAATGCATTAACTTGATTAGCTGATGATGAATATTAATAAGTTAAATAGTTGATAGGATAATGAATCATAGAATGGACCTGGAATTTGTGGTAGAACAGTTTCCGTTGTAACCTCTTTAGCGTTTTAGGATGGTTTTACGGGAGGAAAAAGGCAACGCCTCTGCTTTCGCGGAGGCGTTGTTGTTGCTGCAAGACTGGTAATTGCTTACCCTTTGCAGCCCCGAGGTTTGGCACCGGCACAAAGATAGTGCATTGCGCGGGAATGTTTCACGTGCGAATGCGCAGTTTCCGGGCGTAGTATTTTTAAAGTCGATAAGGTGTTTTGGATGCCCCGCGGACTGCTCTAAATTTAAGGCTGTTGTATTTGCTAAAACCTCTGCAACATTTTGTTTTTCATTTTGTTACATATTTAAAACTGGGGAGGAGTGCGGTATATTTTACGTGTACTATGGTGCTATGGAAATGGGCTGTATGTGGGTGTAAGTTGCCCTGGCCTTTAGGCCGGGGTTTATGGGGAAACCTGGTTCGGGCTTTAGCCAAAAGGTGTGCAATCCCGGTAACGCGAGTAATTTTGGCTAAAGCCGTTGTGTTTCGTGTTTCTATCCCCGGCCTGAAGGCCGGGGCAACTGATAGGCTCCCCGATTCTGGCAACTCTATTTGTGTGTTAAACCTCTGCAATAATTTATTTTTCATCCTGTTACATATTAAAAACTGGGGAGGAGAAGGTATATTTTACGTGTGCTGTGGTGCTATGATTTTCGTGAGTGTGATCACCCCGGTTGTATTCGGCATTCGCCGAATACAACCGCCCCTCTTTGAAAAAAAGAGGGGAGCTTGTTGCGTGGCTCTTATTATGAATTTCATTGCGGCATTTTTAGAGGAAAGTTACGTTGGGTGAATGGGAGTGGAAGCGGTGATTTGGGGTTTCAGCACCTTGATGTCGTTGGATTCTAAGAAAAAGCGTGACGTGTGAGAAAGAAAATATTAACTAATATTGTAGTGCAAGATTTAACTAGCATGGAAAAGAAATATCAGGTATTTGTAAGTTCAACTTATAAGGACCTTACTGAAGAGAGGCAACAGGTGATGCAAGCATTATTAGAGCTTGATTGTATTCCTGTTGGAATGGAATTATTTCCAGCTGCTGACGATGACCAATGGACTCTGATAAAACGCTTAATAGATGATTGCGACTATTATCTAGTAATCGTAGCCGGAAGATATGGTTCAACCCACAATGATGGTGTTAGTTATACCCAGATGGAATATGAATACGCGTTGACTAAAGAAATACCAATAATTGGCTTTATACATGGCGATCCCGGGTCAATAGCATCAAGTAAGACTGATTCAGATATTACTCTTAAAACAAAACTGGATAGTTTTAAATCCCTTGTCCAAAAAAAGATGGTTAAACATTGGACAAATCCAAGCGATTTGGGTTCACAAGTCAGTAGAAGTTTAGTAAAATTAATCAAAGACAAGCCACAAATTGGATGGGTTAAGGCCAGCAATATTCTAAGTGAGGATAGCACAAAAGAAATTCTTGAACTACGGAAAGAAATTGATTCACTAAAACAACAAATAAATAAAAATAGTTCATTTGCCCCTGAAGGAACAGAAGATTTAAGTAAAGGAGACGACACAATTGAAATAACATGTATTTGGCAGGCTAAAAATAGTAAGTATGAAGCTCTACCAGACACATTTACTGTGGGAGTAGATTTAACATGGAATATGATTTTTTTTGAAATTAGTCCTTTAATGATTGATGAGGCAAACGGTGATAAATTGAAAGAGCCCCTTAATGCGCTATTACGTGTCAACTCATTTGATCTCGCGGAGTTATACATCAAGGAGCACAGATATAATTATTTAGGCTCGGCCTTCATCCAAGAAACTGATTTTCAAACTATTATGATTCAATGTCGTGCTTTAGGGCTTATAGCTGAAAATACTAAGAAGCGTAGCATTCATGATAAAGGAACTTATTGGAAGCTTACGTCATACGGAGATACGGTTATGAGTCGGTTACGAGCTGTTAAAAAAAAGAAATAATTCACGACTCAATTATATTTGGATATCTTCAAACATGATAAGAGACCTCGAGATATTTCCACCTATCAACGATGATGAAGTAATATGGAGGTATATGGATTTTGCCTCCTTTTATTCATTATTACTAACAAAAGGTCTTTTTTTTAGGCGAGTTGACAAATACTCGGACCAGTATGAGGGTACTTTACCGGACGAAATAAAGGAACAATTTATTGAGTCATTTTCTTTGCACAGTTTTCCATTTGAAAACAAAGAGGATGCAAAAGAGAAAATGGAGAATAGCTTTATAGCCCATTTACGAGAGCTAAATAAAGGAACATTATGTTGTTCCTGGGTAATAAATAAAGTCGAAAATTATGCAATGTGGAAAATATACTTAGGTGGCAGTAGAGAGGGAGTTTCTATCCGTACCACTGTTGGGAAATTGAAAGCTGCGCTAAAAAATAACACTGTTGACTTTACGTTTACAAAAGTTAGCTATGACATGCCTCTTTGGATGGAATCTGATTATAAGACTTTAGTGGCTTTCAAAACCAAGCCTTATAGTTATGAATCAGAGTTGCGTGTCCTTGTTTATGACCAATTTGAAACCGAAAGCGTACCGATGGATGTTTTCCCTAAAGTTCCGCTGTTTGAACATGGAACAACATTTTCGGCTGACACCTCCGTACTAATAGATGAGGTACATATATCTCCTTTTGCAGAGAATTGGTTCTATGAAGTTATTAAATCTGCTATCCAAATACACTTGCCATCTTACGATAACAAGAATATTATGTCGTCGAAAATTAAAGACAAGTGACGGCTACTCTTTCTCTATAGTCACCCTACCCTTAGCATTTCCACTCGCATCCCAAACCTGCAAAAAGTAAACCCCGGCAGTCAGCCCGTTAATGTCAACCCGCAGTTGGGTAGCTGTTGCGGTTTGGGCAGATACCTGCCTGCCAATGGCGTCATACAGGCAGAGGCGGTCGGAGGTATTAAGGCCGGATACTATGAAATTGTCTGTGGCGGGGTTGGGGTATACGCTGATCGATGATGGTTTGGCAGGCAGGTTATTCACCCCGGTAAATGAGCCGAGGCCTGTTATTTTGCGGATGCGGTTATTCAGCTCGTCGGCTATAAATAGATTACCGTTCACATCTACGGCTACGCTGCCGGGGGCGGAGAGCTTGGCATCAGCTGCCAGGCCGCCATCGCCGCCAAAGCCGGATGTGCCATTGCCTGCAATAGTCGTAATAGTGCCGGAAGGGGTAAGCAGCCTTATGCGGTTATTGTTACGGTCGGCAATATAAATGCTGCCGCCGGGGGCTATGGCTATACCTGTGGGGAAGTTTAAAGCCGCGCTGATAGCCGGGCCATCGTCTCCCGAAAAAGCGCCAAAGCCTGACCCTGCGCCGTCGCCATTACCAGCCACGCTGTTTATTGTACCTGAGGTGTTTATCTGCCGTATACGGAAGTTGCTTTTATCAGCTACATACACATTGCCTGCCAGGTCTACGGCTATGCCTTGTGGCTCGTTAAATAGCGCGGCTGTCGCAGGGCCACCATCGCCACTGAAGCCTGTGCCGCCTATACCGGCTATAATATTGATGTAGGTAACCGCCCCGGGGCGCACGGTCTTGTATACCCGGCCATCGTCGGTAAGGTACATATTGCCTGCGCCATCGAAAGCTATACCGGCCGGAGCCGAGAGGCTGTAATCGGTAGCCACTGAGCCGTCTGATGTGCTGCTGCCGCCACCTGCCACGGTAGATATTGTACCAAATGTAGTTATCATACGTATGCGGCCGTTACCCGCATCTGCTATATACAAGTTACCGGCAATATCTACGGCAAGGCCAGCAGGTGAATTGAGCTTTGCAGAGTCGGCCGTAGCAGGGCCGCCATCGCCGCCAAAACCTGCCATACCTGTGCCAGCCACCGTGGTAATGTTACCATCAGTACCCACTTTCCTGACAACGGAGTTGAGCGCATCAGCTATATAGATGTTACCCGTAGCATCTACGGCTACACCCATGGGATAGTAAAAGGAAGCATTGGTGGCGGCAGCACTGTCGCCGCTATATACCAGCGATCCGTTTCCGGCCACGGTGCTTATTATCTGCGCGCCTGCCACAACCGGCAGCAAAAGAAAAGCCAGCAAAAGTGCCCTCATGAAATAGATAATATAAATTAAAGGTAGGGATTTTTGTATTACAGCCTTGTTACCAGCAGAGGAAATGCCGCAAAATGTGCGCTTTAGAATAACTTTGCAGCCGTAAAACACAGCTACCTGCACATGAAGATCTTCCTCGCACAGCAAAACTATCACATAGGCAATTTTGAAGCAAACACTGCAAAGATCCTGGCTGCGATAGCAGAAGCAAAACAACAAAATGGCGACCTGGTCGTATTTTCAGAGCTGGCTATATGCGGCTATCCTCCCCGCGATTTCCTGGAGTTTAATGACTTTATACAGCAGGGCCTGGCCGCTATAGATAAGATACGGGAGGCTGCTGATACTATTGGGGTATTGGTGGGGTGCCCGTCCGTCAATCCTAAGATAGAGGGCAAAGACCTATTCAATAGCGCGTACCTGCTTTATGAGCAAGAGATAAAGGGTGTGGTACACAAAACGCTGCTGCCTAACTACGACATATTTGATGAGTACCGCTACTTTGAGCCGGCTTATGAATGGGACATACTCACCTTTAAAGGCAAGAAGCTGGCAGTGACCGTGTGCGAAGACATCTGGAACCTGGGCGATGACCCGCTATACAGGATATGCCCTATGGACGAGCTGATAAAGCATAGCCCCCATATCATGATCAACCTGAGCGCATCGCCTTTCGACTATACGCATGCTGATGGGCGTAAGGGCATTGTAAAGCAGAACGTGCTCAAATACAAGCTGCCTATGGTGTATTGCAATACGGTGGGCGCACAGACAGATACAGTGTTTGATGGGGGTTCGCTGGTAATGAACGCCAATGGCGATATACTGGCGGAGATGCCTTACTTTAAAGAGTCGATGCAATCGGTGGTGTGGAATGAGGATGGCACCTTTGCAGAGGAGATTGTTCGCATTGCAGACAAGGTGCCGATAGTAGAGCTTACGCCAGAAAGCTTTGAAGCCGAGAAAAATACCGACAAGATATATGCAGCCTTGCTGCTGGGCATACGCGACTACTTTGGCAAGATGGGCTTTAAAAAGGCTATTGTCGCCTCATCGGGCGGCATAGATAGCGCTGTGGTGCTGGCGCTGGCATCAGAGGCGTTGGGCGCTGAAAATGTGGATGCCCTTTTATTGCCATCGCAGTTCTCTACTGGACATTCCGTGACCGATGCAGAGGCGCTTTCGCAAAACCTGGGCAATGTGTATAACACTATACCCATAAAGGACGTTTTCGAGGCTTTTGAAGGTGCGCTGGAGCCAGTGTTTAAGGGGTTGCCCTTTAATGTGGCTGAGGAAAACCTGCAGTCGCGCATACGTGGCGCTATGGTAATGGCTATGTCGAATAAGTTTGGAAGCATTCTGTTGAATACCTCTAACAAGAGCGAGCTGGCAACTGGCTACGGCACGCTGTATGGAGATATGGCCGGCGGCCTCAGCGTGCTTGGCGACCTGTATAAAATGCAGGTATATGCGCTGGCCCGCTACATAAATAGGGACAAAGAGATCATACCGGTAAACATCATCAACAAAGCCCCCAGCGCAGAGCTGCGGCACGACCAGAAAGACAGTGATAGCCTGCCGGAATATGATGTGCTTGACCCGCTATTATACCAATACATAGAGCGCCGGCAAGGCCCTAAAGAAATCATAAGCATGGGCAACGACCCCGCGCTGGTAAACCGGATACTGAAACTGGTAAACAACAATGAATACAAGCGCAACCAGTTTTGCCCAATAATCAGAGTGTCGCCGAAGGCATTTGGCATTGGGCGGAGAGTGCCTATTGTTGGGAAGTATTTGTCGTGATTTCCAGCTAATCTGATTTTGGCATACCCGGGAACTATACCTTCCCAGCCCAAAACTTCTTTACCTGTTCAACAGCGATGTTCATATCCAGCTCTTTCATGCACTTGAAGTGGCCCCTGGGGCATTTATTATAGCCCAGTTTACTGCAGGGGTGGCAGCCAAGGCCTTTGTTCTCCATAA
This sequence comes from Bacteroidota bacterium, assembly GCA_013285595.1. Lineage (GTDB taxonomy): Bacteria > Bacteroidota > Bacteroidia > Chitinophagales > Chitinophagaceae > Nemorincola. The sequence continues at coordinate 12,004 of JABDHF010000049.1, read as the reverse complement.
TTACAGACTGTGGCGAAACCCTATCTTTAAGGTTGTTGTAGCCATAATAAGGAAACATGCCCATCTCAGGTGAGGTATTGCCCCATAGCGATATGACGGGCTTTTGGAATGCCGCTGCTACATGCATCAATCCTGTATCATTACTGATGATGACCCGCGCATGTTTTACCAATTCGGCAGATTCGTTGAGGTTGAATTTGCCGCAGGAGTTATATATTTTAATGGGGTCCACATCTGCTATATACATGCCGTCGTCCCTGTCTTCCGGACCGCCCAATAGTATTACTGGGTATGGCGCTACCTCACAAAACTTCTTCCATTGGTCTACGGGCAGCTTCTTGGTATTGTAGGAGCCGCCTATTACACAGCCTATATAGCCACTCCAGTGGCTCATAGGTATGTCGTTATTCGCAAGTTTTTTGTGATCTGGCAAAAAGTAATCCAGCCCTTTACCATCATTATGCACACCCAGCGGCTTTACTGCTTCAAAATACCTTTCCACAATGCTCTTATCAGGCATCATGTCTATCTTCAGGTTAGTGAGCAGCCATTTCTGCACGTTCAATTTGGGGAAAGCGTAGCTCTTTACATTAAGTGCTTTTTTCACACGGAGAGTGCGTACATTATTGTGCAGGTCTATAATGTGGTCGAATTTTTCTTTTTTAAGCTCCGCAATTACTTCCTGCAGGTCGTCTTGCAGGTAATGTATCTTATCTATGTGCGGGTTATTTATCAGCAAAGGCCCATAAGCAGCCTTGGTAAGGTAATGCACCTTGGCTTCCGGGTACTGGCGCTTCAGGCAGCGGATAACTGGTGTGGTTAGCACTATATCACCAATGGAAGAAAAACGGATCACCAGCAACTTCATAAAGCAAAACCTACAGATCACTTAATTAAGTAAAAAAACAGAGGGGATAAAGCAATCCCGATTCCTAACAACCAAATCCTAATTCCCTAATTAGGAGAATAAGACAATTCGCACCAGGCTTTGGTCTCAGTTACACCGAGGGCTTCTTTTGCGGCTTCATTAATACCTATTATGCTATTGGCATATAGCTTGGTATTAGGTATAGGGCCCAGCACTTTTACATAGATCGTTTTGTTTGTACCTGGATTAAATACTTTGATGACTGTGCCACGCCGTGCGGTGTTATGAAACGCAACAAACACATTGCTTTTCCCTGTCTTTTCAAAGAATACGGCAGTACCCTTTTCTGTGAGCACACTCATACCTCTGTTGGTCTGGGTGTCATACAGTGTATCTAAGCCGCCGGCAACTATAACTTTCCCTGTATCCGGAATCGCTGCCTTTTTAAATGAAGGGTAAGCAGACTCTACAGAAGGATCATTCGAATCGCGATCCATCACTTTCACCCAGCCTATAAATAGTGTTTGGCCTACTGTTACTGTGTTTCCCTTCAGGTTATTCCATTTCCTCATCTGGTCTTTGGTGATGCCGGTGTAGGTGCTGATAATAGCCATGTCTTCCTTAGGCCCTACATGGCAATAAAGCTCATGCAGCCCATCTAATGGCAACTTTGTTTGTGAGTAATTCTCCTTAGTAACCGGGATATTAATAACCGTACCTGCAGATAGCTTCTTTAATATATCGGGGTCATTGGCGTATTCCAGCACACCATCAGAGATATAAAACCTTGTGGCCAGCATGTGCACAGTTTCAAATGGCTTTACTGTATACCTTATTTGCCAGGTTGCTCCCCGGCGCACAGCTATTAAACTGTCCTGGGCTTGGGAAACCCCGAAAATACCTAATATAAAAAATAATATTAAAATTAACTTCCTTGTCATAAATGCTACTTAATAATTTCGAAATGTACAACAATTATGCCCAAAATGCTACTTTGGATTAACATTAACTTAAGGTATCTTGATTTCTAATAGTTTTTGGTACGTTGATAATCGTGATATTTTAATTACAGATTTATAAATAATCCGCATCTGTAATCTCCATTCGTATACGCCAGTGCTTAGGCAGGTAGTTGTTCACCCTGTTTCCCAGCGATTTTACCCAGCCAATACCCAGGCCATTATACCTTATCATCAGCCATCCTTTTTGCAGGTTGGTTAAGGCCATATCTTCTCTTTTCAGAAAATGCAGCGCCTGCTCTTTTGTCACATTTATACCTGGCAATTCGGTATTTGTATCAATGCCCAATGCCACATCATGAGCAGGTAACCAATCTTTACCGGCCGGCTCGCCTAACCTTAACCCGGTTTTCCGGAGGTAAACTGCCTGCTTCAATAGCTGCAGGTCATCTTCATGGCCGGCACATATAGCGCTGTATCCCTCTTTATCGGTTGGTATAAAAAGGGCTTCGCTAGCTGCCAGCAGGTAACCTGCCATTTGCTGTATCTTTTTATCGTGCAGGCTTTTATAGCGGGGTACCCTGATATCGTCCGTAGCCTCTTTTTTCTGCAGGGTAGCTATAAAAAAACCTTCGCCCTGCACCTTATCAGGAAAGAAGCGGTAGCCAGCCATCTTTTTTTCGGAGGTAGTCGATACTATACCCCACTCTTCTTTTATATCAATGGTAATGGATACAACGTCATAAGTATCGGCCAGCCAGTCGAGTATTTGTTCATCTTCTTGTGGGGAATAAGAGCAGGTAGCATATACCAGGATGCCATCTTCTTTTAGCGCCGGCCATACATCGGCAAGTATTCTTTGCTGACGTTCGCCGCATAGTTGCACATTGGCTTCGCTCCATTCTTCCAGCGCCTTTGCATCTTTCCTGAATAGGCCGGAACCACTACATGGCGCATCAACAATGATAATGTCAAAATACCCATGCAGACGCCCCAGGTCTCTGGGGTCGTTGCTGGTAACCCATGTATTCATATAGCCCCAGCGCGTCATGTTCTCATCAAGTATAGATGCGCGCGCACGTATCACATCGTTAGAAATTAGCAGGCTATCTTTATCCAGCAAAGAAGCGATAAGTGTGCTCTTGCCACCAGGCGCTGCACAAAGGTCCAGCACCCGCAAACCCTTTTTGTCTTTTACAATGTCCTGAAGCAAATGACCCAGGAACATAGAAGAGGCTTCCTGCACATAATATGCTCCTGCATGATAAGAAGGGTCTAGTGTAAATACCGGCCTTTCCTTCAGGTATACACCATCGGCACACCAGGGTACTTTTTCTTTTGTGGCAAACAGGCTAATGTCTTTAGCCTTGTTCAGCCTCACAGATGTTACCGGGCTTTGTTCATGCGCGGCTATAAAAGCCTGTTCATTAAAGGCTGGTATGCTTTGCAGATCGTGCAGTAATGGCAATGGTAAATTTTTCAAAGTGTTCCTCGCTAGTATTTTTGTAAAACTATACATTATTTGCATTGGCTTTAAAAATCGTATCTTTATTAAATGATTCCCAACCTCTCAGGAACAGCTTTTTGGGATGTCAATTTCGAGGAAATTGACTTTGAAAAGAATGCCCTTTTTGTAATGGAGAAGGTTTTTAATTATGGTTTATGGAACGACCAGATAGCAATAATAAAGTACTATGGTAAAGACAGGATAGCTACAGAAATAGTGCAGGGAGCGTATTTTAAGAAAAAAGTACTTTCCTTTCTTTGCCTTATATTTGATTTACACCCCGCTGATTTTAAATGCTATACACGCAGACAGTCTCACCTGCAACATTGGGATTAATAAAGCAGCTTATGGCAATCCCAGAGCTAAATCCATTTGCCTTGGTAGGTGGCACAAATCTTTCCCTGCAATTCGGCTACCGGCTTTTTGACGATGCAATAAGACTAGATGAAACTAAACAAACTATCTGGTACCAGATAAATGGAGTAAAAACGGATATTGTATTGCATGAATATCCCTATTTACAACCTGTTTTGGAAATTGACGGCATCAGGCTTTTGTCTATACCAGACATTATACCCATGAAATTAGGGGCGATTACCGGACGCGGTGCTAAAAAAGATTTTTGGGATATAGCCGAGTTGCTGGATCATTACACGATAAAAGAAATGATCGGCCTTTATAAACAAAAATATACCTCTGATGACATAGGTTTTGTTGTTCGTTCGCTTATATATTTTGATGATGCTGAGTTGCAAAGCGACCCAATATCTTTAAAAAACACCAGATGGCCAGATGTAAAAAAGAAAATTGAGATAGCTGTGAAAAAATATCTAACTGAAGAGACAAAATGATTTTGAACTTTATATTTCAAAATCCACCCCAGTATAATTATGTGGTGTTATAGCCTTCAGCTCCTTCTTGATCTTAGCATTTACCTTAAGCGTATCTACGAACTCGTGGATGTCCTTTTTGGTGATGCTGGCTTTACCACGGGTGAGTGCTTTTAAGGCTTCGTATGGCTGTGGGTAGTTTTCTCTCCTTAACACTGTTTGTATAGCTTCAGCTACTACGGCCCAGTTGCGCTCGAGGTCGTCGTTCATCTTTTCCTGGTTCAGCAGCAGCTTGCTCATTCCTTTTTCAATAGAGCGGAGCGCGAGGAAACTGTGGCTGAGCGGGACACCTATATTGCGCAGCACTGTACTATCTGTAAGGTCGCGCTGCAGGCGGCTTATGGGCAGCTTGGCGCTCAGGTGCTCATAGAGTGCGTTGGCAATGCCGAGGTTTCCTTCGGCATTTTCAAAATCTATGGGGTTCACCTTATGCGGCATAGCGCTGCTGCCCACTTCTCCTGCTTTTACTCTTTGCTTAAAATACTCCATAGATATGTATTGCCACACATCCCGGCAGAAGTCGATGAGTATCGTATTTATCCTCTTCAACGCATCGAACTGCGCTGCGATATTATCGTAATGTTCTATCTGGGTAGTGAACTGCATACGCTCCAGGCCGAGTTTCCAATTCACGAAGTCATTGCCAAACTTCTCCCAATCAATATTTGGGAATGCTACGTGGTGGGCATTGAAGTTGCCGGTGGCCCCACCAAACTTTGCGGCAAAAGGGATATTCAGCAACTGGTCTACCTGGCCTTCCAGGCGCTCTACAAATACCATCATCTCTTTACCTAACGATGTGGGTGATGCCGGCTGCCCATGCGTGCGCGCCAGCATTGGTATTGTTTTCCATTCCACTGCGAGGTGATACAATTGCAGGTGCAGGTTCAGCAGTTGCGGCACGTATGCCTCTTCCAGCGCATCTTTCCATAGCAATGGCACGGCGGTATTATTTATGTCCTGCGAGGTAAGCCCGAAGTGTACCCACTCTACGCTATCCCCTGCCCCAAGTTCTTTCAGCTTGTCTTTCAGAAAGTATTCTATGGCTTTTACATCGTGGTTGGTAGTGCGCTCTGTTGCTTTTATCTGTAAGGCATCTTCTTCGGTAAAATCGATATAAATAGCACGTAGCTTTGCAGGCTTTAATTTGGCTGGCAGGGAGATCACTTTCTTTTCAGCCAAAAACAGGAAATATTCCACCTCTATCCGCACCCGGTAGCGTATCAATCCGAATTCAGAGAAATAAGGGGCCAGTGAAGCAAGCTGAGAGCGGTATCGCCCGTCGATGGGGCTGATGGCGGTGAGCGCATTAAGTTCCATGCCACAAAGATATAAATAACGCCTAACCCCGGCGCAGGCTTTTTATCTTATTGCTGAAACACCCGCTCACCCGCATTTATTTCTATATGCATGCTGTTCTCTTTAGGAGGTATGGGGCACGAAAACCCATCGGCATAGGCACAGTAAGGGTTATAGCACTTATTGAAGTCTACCGGCAGCTTACCCTCTTTAATATCTTTTATAGAAAGATCGATATACCTGCCACCACCATAGGTGCTAGCATAATTGCTCTCATCTGTAAACGGCACGAACAAGTCGTCTTTATGAGCAGCATCATTCACCATATCCACGCTTTGGTACATATGCAGGGTAAATGTAGAATCGTGGACCGAAAAGGTAATAGTACCATATTCCCTGAATGGCTTTTGCTTGCCGCTATGGGTTTGTATCAAAAAGGGCTTACTGCCGGGTGTCAGCTGCACATCGGCCCATACACAGTAGGAACGATCTGGCGGAAAGAAGCTCAGGTTTTTTACCTGCGCATGCTTTATGGGGCTGCGTTTGTCCGCAAGCAGCTCAGCTACGTATTGCTTACGGTATTCGGCAATGCTGTCAGCATAAGAGCCTGCAAAAGCTTTAAAACCAAAGCTTACCAGTAATAAAAAACAAACGACCAGCCTCATATCATTTTCGAATTTTCAAATGATCAAAATTTTCAAATTACTTCTCCGCCCTCATCTGCGGGAAGAATAGTACATCTTGTATAGACACTTGCCCGGTAAGCAGCATAGCCAGGCGTTCTATGCCGAAGCCGATACCTGCCGTTGGCGGCATGCCGTATTCAAGCGCCCTGAGGAAGTCGTAATCTATGTACATGGCTTCTTCATCACCACGCTCCATTAACTTTGCTTGTTCTTCAAACCGTTCGCGCTGCTCTATCGGGTCATTAAGCTCGCTGTAGGCGTTAGCTATTTCCTTGCCATTTATTATTAGCTCAAAACGCTCTACCAACCCTTCTTTCGTACGGTGTTTTTTGGTCAGCGGGCTCATTTCTACCGGGTAGTCTATGATAAATGTAGGCTGTATGTAGTGCTTCTCGCATTTACCCCCGAATATCTCATCTATCAGCTTGCCTTTGCCCATAGATGGGTCTACATCTATGCGCAGTTGTTTGCAGGCGCCCCGCAGGCCTTCTTCATCCATGCCACTTATGTCTATGCCTGTATGCTCTTTAATGGCATCGTATATGCTGATGCGCTTATAGGGCGCTTTAAAATCTATCGTTACCCCGTCCACCACTGTTGTTGTAGTATCGTTGGTTGCCAGGGCGGTTTGCTCCAGCATCTGCTCCGTGGTTTCCATCATCCACAGGTAATCTTTATAGGCCACATAAAACTCCAATATGGTAAACTCCGGGTTGTGCGTCCGGTCCATACCTTCATTTCTGAAGTTGCGGCTGAACTCATACACCCATTCAAAGCCACCTACTATCAGCCTTTTCAGGTATAGCTCATTGGCTATGCGCAGGTATAGCGGCATGTCCAGCGCGTTGTGATGGGTAATAAACGGTTTTGCTATAGCGCCACCGGGTATGCTTTGCAGCACTGGTGTATCTACTTCCAGCGCTCCCCTGTCATTCAAGAAGGTACGGATGGCGTTCTTCATCCTGGTGATCTTCACAAAGGTGTCCCTAACGGCTGGGTTCACGATAAGGTCGGCATAGCGCTGGCGGTATTTGAATTCCAGGTCTGTTACGGCATCAAATACTTCCCCGTCTTTTTCCTTTGTCACCGGCATGGGGTGCAGCGACTTGGTAAGCAGTGTGAACTGCTCCACATGTATAGAGGTTTCCCCTGTCTTTGTTATAAACGCATATCCTTTTACGCCTATTATATCACCTATATCCAGCAGCTTTTTCCAAACGAGGTCAAACATCGTCTTGTCTTCGCCAGGACAAATCTCATCGCGTTTTATATATAGTTGTATACGGCCCGTGCTATCCTGTATCACAGCAAAATTTGCCTTACCCATATCCCTTACGCTCATAATGCGGCCGGCAATAGATATTGCTTTATACAGTTCCTTGGTTTCTTCGGTATATTGTTCTTTTATCTGCTTTGCAGAATGCGTGATCTCAAAAAGCGGGGCTGGAAAAGGGTTTATCCCCAGTTCCAGTAATTCCTTTAATTTTTCGCGGCGTATTATTTCCTGTTCGTTAAGAATTGCTTGCATGGCGCAAATTTAATCGATTACCTCATAGTTACCAGACAAAAAATAAGGCCATTATCTAAGTCATAAAAAAGATCTGCGCACGCGACACATTTAAATAAATACGATTTTCGGGTTTTTACCCGTATTTTTTTTCAACAACGGTTACTATTTTTACTAAAATTTTAAAATTTACTGTTTTAAAAAAATAATATCTATTCCCCAAAACATAATCATGCCTGAAAACAGCACAAATGATGGCCAAGCGGCGTTGTTTGCATCTATTATCAATTTTTCTGCGGATGCTATCATCAGTAAAAAGCTTGATGGCACTATTACCAGTTGGAACAAGGGTGCCGAGAACCTGTTTGGTTATTTGAGTGAAGATATTTTAGGTAAGCATATTTCCGTATTATTTCCGCAAGAGCTAAAAAAACAGGAAGCTGATATACTTGAGAGGGTAAAAGAAGGAAAACAGGTTCATCATTACGAGGCCGAACGAATAAAGAAAGATGGCAGCCGTATCTATGTTTCCGTAAGCCTGTCGCCTATAAAAGATGCGAGCGGGAGTGTTGCGTGGGTATCAAAGATCGCCCGGAATGTTACCGAGCGCAAGCGAATGGAAGATCAGCTACAGCTGAGTGAGAAGATATATCGCACCATGGCGGCTAATCTGCCGGGCGCAGTGGTTACTATAGTAGACAGGTCGGGCAGGTTTATTTTGGCAGAGGGCGACGGGCTGAAAAACCTGGGCTACACCAAAAGCGACCTGGAGAACAAACTGACCAGGGAGGCCCTTGACCCGACCGCGGCCACGCTGGTAGATGCAAACAGGCAAAAGGCGTTTAATGGTGAGGATATTTCGGTAGATGTGGCTTACAAAGACCGCTATTACCGCGCACATTATCTGCCACTACGCGATGAGCAAGGCGAAGTATACGCGGTAATGACCATATCGCTGGATATAACAGAAATAAAAAATGTCAGCGCCGAAATAGAGCGTATCAATGAATCGCTGGAAAGGAAAGTGGAACAACGCACCGGCCAGCTGGAACAGCTGAATAAAGAACTGGAAGCCTTTTCTTTCTCCGTGTCGCACGATCTGCGAGCGCCGTTGCGTATTATAAGCGCCTATAGCGAGATACTTGAAAAAGATTACACCCCGGTATTAGATGCCGATGGCAAAAAGCTTATAAATAATATTATCTCCAATGCGAGGCGCATGAGCCGGCTGATTGATGAGCTGCTGAAACTTGCCAAACTAGGGCAGAAAGAAATAGTAAAGGTGAAGGCGGACATGGATGAAATAGTAATGGAGGTGATCAGCGAGCAAACATCATTTATAGAAAAAGGCATTGAATTCAGGAAGAGCAATTTACTGTCGGCATACTGCGACGTTATATTAATGAGGCAGGTATGGAGCAACCTTATTTCAAACGCTATAAAGTACTCCCGCGCCCAGGAACACCAGGTTATCGACATCAGTTCGGTAAGGAAAGACGGTGTTGTCATTTACTCTGTGAAGGACAATGGAGTAGGCTTTAATATGCGCTACAGCCATAAACTGTTTGGCGTATTCCAGCGGCTGCATAGCCAGTCTGAATATGAGGGCAGTGGCGTGGGGCTGGCCTTGGTTCAGCGGATCATTTCAAAACATGGCGGTAGTGTATGGGCCGAAGCAGAGGAAAACAAGGGAGCCACCTTCTTTTTCAGCTTACCGGCGAAAGAAGGCGAATATTTCTCGAAAACGACCAATTTATGAAAAAGTTAAGCATACTATTTTTGGAAGACGAACTAATGGACGCAGCGCTTATTAAGAAAGTGCTGGAACGTTCAGGTATGAATTTTGACGCCACTATTGTATCAAATAAAACAGATTATCTGCATGCCATAAAAGCCTCATCTTTCGATGCCATATTAGCTGATAACTCAGTGCCCCAATTTGATGCCAACGAGGCAATGCAGCTTACCAGGGAAAACAATGTGCGGACTCCTTTTATCCTGGTTACCGGTACGGTATCTGAGGAATTCGCGGTGGCAATAATGAAAGCCGGAGCCACCGATTATATACTGAAAGACCGCTTGCAACGCCTGCCAGGCGCTGTGATGAGCGCCATCAGCAAGCACTCTCTGGAAATGCTGCAACAGAAAAACATTGACGACCTTATTAAGAACGAGGCGATAATGAAAAAGTCGGAACAACTGGCACATTTCGGTAGCTGGGAGTCTGATGCTACAACGAATCTCGTGCGATGGTCTGATGAGACGTACCGGATACTTGGATACCAACCGGGGGAAATGACACCATCGATGGAGCGATTTTTTGTAAAGATCCATCCGGAAGACGTTGATGCTGTGAAGCTGATGATGCAGCAAACTGTTGACCATGTGAACATGCTGAAGTTCAAATGCAGGATAGTGAATAACGATGGGTCTGTAAAAAACCTGGACAATGAAATATTTGTTACCCGCGATATGCAGGGAAAGTTAACAAGACTGAACGGACTGGCACGCGACATTACCGAGACATCGACAGCGATGGAGCAACTACATAAGTCTGATGCAAACCTGCGCACTATTTTTGACCATGCAGATACTGGCTATGTATTGCTCGACACAGCGTGGAACATAGTATCTTTTAATCAGCCTGCCTGCCAGTTTTCTTTAGAGCAGCTGGAAAAAGTATTTGAAAAAGGAAATAATGTACTGGACAGCATACAGGCAAGCAAGCATAGTATGCTGGAAGCCAACCTGAAAAACGCGCTGAAAGGTACCAGTACCAGGTACGAGCTAAGCTATTCGCAGGAAGATGGCTCAGAAAAGTGGTATTCTATAAACTGCGCGCCCGTGCTGGGCAATACCAATACGGTGCTTGGTGTTATTATTTCTGAAAGGGATATTACCCGTAAGAAACTGCTGGAACTACAGGAAAAGAAGATAACAGCCGACCTTATACAGCGCAATAGCGACCTAGAGCAGTTTGCCTACATAGTCTCTCACAACCTGCGCGGGCCGGTGGCCACCATTTTAGGTATCTCTGAATTAGTAAGCGACAAAAATCTCCATGAAGAGGAGAAGAACTACTTTATGGATGGCCTGATCTCCTCTGTAAAAAAGCTAGATGAAGTGATAATAGATCTTAATCATATAATACATGCAAAAACCACTATAAATGAAAAAAGAGAATGGGTGAGCTTCTCCCAGTTGGTGGCCGATGTTAGCGCCAGCCTTCAGTTTATTGCAAATGACGATTCGCTGAATATCAGGCACGACTTTGCGGAGGCTGAGGGCATGGAGACCATAAAAAGTTATATGCACAGTATCTTTTATAACCTGGTATCTAACAGCATTAAATACAGGCAACCAACGGGGCCACTGGCTATTGAGGTAAGCAGCAGGAAAACCCAGGGCAAACTGGAACTGGTGTTTAAAGACAATGGTATGGGCATAGACTTAAAGAAAAAGGGTGACCAGCTTTTTGGGTTATACAAGCGGTTTCATACTACACTGGCCGAGGGCAAAGGCATGGGGCTGTTTATGGTGAAGACACAGGTGGAAACACTGGGTGGCAAAATAAGCGTAGACAGCGAGGTGTCGGTAGGTACGGAGTTCATTATTGAGTTTGAATGCAATAATTAATCCATGCCAAAAAATAACGGCAAAACATTGCCTGCTATGGTAAGCTTTTATACTTTTATAGCAAAACATTAGTTATGCCCCACTTGTTCCTGTACGAAATGTCGGCCTTTATTCATGACAATAAAGAGCTGATCATTATACTTATTATTGGCGCTATTGCCGGCTATATAGCCGAGTTTATAGTACCGGGCAGGGGGTATGGGCTTTTGGTAACCACGGCAATAGGCATGGCAGGTGGCTGGCTGGGCAATATGCTGTTTAAAAGTTTCATTAATTTTAATACAGATATACCCTACCTCAACGAGGTTATCCGAGCGGTAATAGGTTCCATGATCATCGTCATCCTCTTTAATCTGATCTTTGATAATAAGAAGAACAAAAGGAAGGAGAAGAACGTGTATGACTGGGAGAATGAGTAATTTTAATAGTTAATTATTAATGGTTACTGTACAGTTGGCGTCGTATTATTTTCTTGTATATGTAATAATTTCTTAAAAATTGCTCTCCCTATTTCACAAAGCCTTTTAAGGAGGAAGCCAAGCCTGTAAAGGATTTGAGGGCTGTTTTTGGGGAGGACCCACCCTGTTTTTCTTTGATTGACCTAACTGTGAAATAAAATATAATACACATATTTTTTGAAGACAATACAAAG
>JABDHF010000048.1 GCA_013285595.1 Bacteroidota bacterium | reverse complement strand
AGTGCGGGTGTAAAAAAATATGGTTCTTTAGCAGATAATGAGTTCCTGTTTGAAGATGCATCTAATCTTGCTGCTTTTCTCTATGTATTAAAACATACTCAGCAAGAATATTATGAACGTATAGTAAAAACAACACAATTAGTCATCCCGTTTTTTAAGGATTTTGTGTTACGTCCAAATCCTTTAAATAAAGAAACCATACGGCTTGAATGGAATGATATATATTCTGATAAAATATTCACCGCTCATGAATTATCAGACGGTTCTCTTCGATTTATTTGTATGGCAACGTTGCTATTACAGAAGAGTTTACCTCAGGTAATTTTATTAGATGAGCCAGAACTGGGCTCGCACCCTTCAGCAATTACCATTTTAGCCGGGCTGTTAAAGAAAGCGTCAAAAAGATCACAGGTCATTGTTTCTACCCAATCTGTAAGCCTGGTAAATGAGTTTGATGCAGAGGATATTATTGTGGTAGAAAAGCAGGATGCAGAAACTACTTTTAAACGTTTAGATCCTGAGAAGCTAGAAACTTGGCTCAATGAATATTCACTCGGCGATCTGTGGGATAAAAATATTATAGGAGGCAACCCATGATCAGGCTAAACATCACCGCAGAAGGCTTTTCAGAAGAACGTTTTGTTACCGATATGCTTAGGCCGCATTTGCTGGGTTTTGGTATTTATACAGAAGTAAGAAAAGTGCTTACAAACAGGAAGCTAAGAAAAGAGGAGGGATTGTTAGCTACGGCAAATTCAAGAATGACCTAACACAGTGGTTCTATGAATGCCCTGATGGTTATCATACCACGCTGATCGACTTGTATGGATTGAACGATAACTTCCCCGGCCATAAAGATACCCAGCACCTCCAACCCTACGACCGGGTGAATGAAATGGAACGATTACTAAAAGAAGATCTGGGGTTTTATAAATTCATTCCATACATACAGCTGCATGAGTATGAAGCCTTGCTGTACGCCGATACAAGACAAATGGAAATATGACTTGGGCTTTACAATAAAATAAACGAAAATTGCTTTAAAAACATTCGCCAGGCTGCACCCGGTAATAATCCCGAACTGATAAATGAAGGGTTAGCAACTGCTCCATCAAAAAGAATACTTGCAATTTGCGATTCTTACGATAAGGTTGACGACGGAATTTTAATTCTTAAGGAAATTGGCTTGAAGAAACTTAGAGAAGAATGCAGGCACTTTAATGAATGGCTGACTCTATTAGAAAATTTGAAATAGTTCCTTAAATGATTCGCACATTTAATATCCTGGCTCCAAAACAGGAAATGGACGAGTTCGATAGCTGCAAAGGGTATTAAATCTCAGTTGTACGAAATATCGTACAACTGAAAAAATGATTTCCACATCTCCCATCTCCAAAACCTTTATAAAAATAACTCCCAAAAATAAAAATCCTTTTTAAATTCGCAGCTACTGAAAACACAATATAAATACAGCAGTATGCAGCAAGATCTGTTCGGTATGGACAATGGAAAACCGAAGCCAAAAAATGAATTAGCCATTGTTAAAAAGGGAAAACAAGTGCTCACCAAAGAGCAGAAGGAGTTTAACAGGCTGGTTAAAAAAATAGAAAAATTAAGGATAGATCTTAACACTGTAGGCATAGCGCTAAACAAACAAATAGAATACTATACCGCTCACATTCATCCTATAGAGCAACGCATAGTGCCGCTACGCACTGCCTGCATTAAAATATTTTTTCCATTTTATACAGGAGAAAAAAAATTCCTGACTAAAAAGGAGAAAAACACGCTTAGGGAAATTATAGAATCAGACCTGGATGAAGTTTTTTCGTTGTCCCCAGGTGAGCCTGAGGCAGAGCTTAAAGCCGTTTATAAAGCCATTAGCGGAGAGAGCTATGAAGATACGAAGAGGGAGGTATTTAACGATATGAAAGATGAAATGGAAGCCCGGTTCAAGGCAGACGGCTTCGATATAAACCTCGACGATTTTAATGACCAGATGAGCGAGGAAGAGATACTGCAGAAAATGAAGATGATGCAGGAAGAAATGGAACGGCAGGCAAGTGAAAAGACTGAAAAAAATGCCGGCAGGAAGAAGACAAAAAAACAAGCAGAGCGGGAAGAAAAAGAAAAGCAACTGGAAGATGCAAGAAAGAAAAGCATAGGCAGTGTTTACAAGCAACTCGTTAAGGCCTTTCACCCCGACCTGGAAACAGACGATGCCATAAAACTTCAAAAAGAAGAAATAATGAAGCAGCTGACAGTAGCCTACGAAAATAACGACCTGCATACATTATTAAAGCTGGAAATGGAATGGATACAGAAAGAAAGCAATGACCCTGGCAAACTGAACAATAACCAGCTTGCAATATATAACGAAGCCCTCAGGGAGCAGGTGATGGACCTGGAAATGCAAATAGGCATGCTCGAAGACCACCCTCGCTATATGCCTTTACGTCGCTACGCAAACGCCTTTTCTGCATTACATACCATAAATCTGAAAAGAGAAGAACGGGAGTTGGGAGAGATCGCGTCGTCATTAGAAGAAATTGTGGCCGACCTTAACGGAAAAAACGCACTGAAATGTATAAAGGACATCATTGCATCTTATGCCCAGGATATTGATCCTACGGAAAATGTGGATGCATTGCTAAAAGAATTGGTGAAAGCAATGAGATAAAGAATCTATTTTTTTCTACCATTACCATTATAAGATCACCCTAAACGTCAAATTTATCCTCGGCGCTATTTGCTTTGCGGTCTTGGGTACCTGGTGTTCCCAGAAGTGCTGCATGGGGCCTGCCATCAGCAGGTAAGAGCCATGAGTTAGCGGTATCTCCACTTTCTTCAGGTCTTTGCGAAACTTATGCTTTATCTGGAATGGCCGTGTTTCCCCAAAGCTTACAGAGCCTATTACCGGGTTTGCGCCAAATTCCTTTTCATTATCCCTGTGCCAGCCTACGCTGTCGTTGCCATCACGGTACAGGTTGAGCAGCACACTCGTGAAATGAACTCCGGCTTTAGTTTCTATCCGTTCCTTGATCATCAATAACTCTGGCGACCATGGATGCGGCTCCATCTTGGTGCCGGAGAATGTGTACGATTTGCTGGTGTCTCCATACCACGCTGTTAGCCGCGGCGTCAGGTGTGTTTTACCATATATGGTAATATTATCCTGTTGCCATTTAGTGTTTGCCAGCAGCGTGGTATAGAGATCATCAGCTGTTTCTTTGTCAAAAAAATGCTCATAGAGCGTCAGCTCAGCATCGGGCAGGTTATAGCGAACTATGTTCGTTTCACCGGCCGAGAACAAATTGGTATCGTCAAACAATCCTTGAGCCATTTTGCCTTTATTTCCATGGGTCCAGTACCACCTTCACGCAGTTATCTTCTTTATTCTTAAAGATACTGTATGCATGTGATATCTGCGATAGCGGCAAGCGGTGCGTAATTATGTCGTCGAGCTTCACTTTGCCCGCCTGCACGTATTCCAGCAGCTTGTCTATATGCTTGTGGGCAGGTGCCTGGCCGCCTTTCAGTATTATCCCCTTATCAAAAAACTGCCCTACCGGGAAGTTGTCGTAAGTAGTAGGGTATACACCAAGCACCGACACAATACCCCCACGGCGCACAGCGCTCAAACATGCCTCTATGATCTTTGGTGAACCCACTTCCATATTTACCACGGCTTTAGCTTTGTCCAGCATAGACCTGTCTGGTTCAAAGCCTACTGCATCTACACATACGTCTGCACCACGGTTATTAGTAATAGAGCGAATAAACTCCACTACGTTCTTACCATCGTCTTCCCATAGTATGGTTTCAGCGTTTGCGGCAGCCTTAGCCTTATCCAGCCGGTATTGCAGGGTATCTACGATCACCACGCGGCCCGCACCGCGCAGCCATGCGCTCTTTGCAGCCATAATGCCCACAGGCCCGGAACCGTAGATCATTACGGTTTCTCCGCCTTTTACTTCGCCCCAGTCTATGCCGGTATACCCTGTTGGGAATATGTCTGTCAAAAACAGCACTTGCTCATCGGTAAGGTTATCGGGCACTTTCCGTGGTCCTACATCGCCGTAGGGCACACGCACATACTCGGCCTGGCCACCATCGTAGCCGCCATATAAGTCGGTATAGCCAAATAGAGCGCCGCCCTTCTGCGTCATCAGGCCGCCTTCAGGCCCATACTTTTCAGGATTGCTATTTTCGCAATGCCCCGGCAGCTCGTGATTGCAAAAGAAACAATGGCCGCAGGCTATAGGGAATGGTACCACTACCCTGTCGCCGCGCTTCAGGTTCTTTACATCTGCGCCCACCTCTTCTATTATGCCCATAAACTCGTGGCCAAGCACCATAGGCCGTGGCTGAGGTATGCCACCGCTATAAATGTGCAGGTCCGATCCGCAAATGGCTGTTGCCGTTACTTTAAGTATCACATCTCTCGGAGTTTGTATTTTGGGGTCTTCTACCGTGTCGTAGGTTACTTTGCCCGGCCCGTGGATCACTGCTGCTTTCATGTAGTTGGTTTTAAATTATAAAAAAATGTCTTTAGCTGACATGCTCTCATTATAATTATGCCAGCCTTTTAGCACATGCCCCGTGGGCAATATGTGGCAAATAATTACACAACGATGCCATGCGAAACCCATTTTTGGGTAGGCATAATTTTCATAAAAATCCTTAAATCAATTTAATCAAGCTTCAGAAATTTAATAGCTTTGAGGTCAAATAAGTATGATGGACAGGTTCAATAGCGGCAAACAGGAGATATTTAACCTGGAGATCGACGAAAATGCCAAAAGCAGCTTCCTCGATATGGCCCGTTGGACGAAGTTCCTTGCCGTACTGGGCATAGTGGTGCAGAGCATTGTGCTCTGCCTGGGTATATTTCTCAGCTTGTTCCTGGGTAATTTTGCCGAGGCTTACGGTGGCCCGTCAGCTACGGCTATAGCCAGCATGGGGGCTGCCGGGCCTATAGCGGTGGTGGTATTCTTCGTAGTTATTATTGGGGTGAACGCCTACCCTATCTATGCCTTGCTCAAATATTCCACCTGCATAAAAATCGCCGTAAATACAGATAACCGGGAGCAGTTTAACCGGGCTATTAGATACCTGAAGGGTATGTTCAAGTACATCGGCATCCTGGCCATCATTATGCTGGTCATCTACGGGCTGGAAGTCATCATCGCCATTCTCACCGGCATGGCCAACCACTAATCTCGCCCCATTAACTGTCTGCCTTTTATCACCACTTTAATACTCCTGCGTCTCAGCGAGATCGTTCTTTCGTACGACTCATCTTCGTGGCGGCGCTTGCTATAGGCGTTAAATATGTCCCTGTGTGCCAGCACTGCTATTATTTTCTGCTCAGCGCCATGCGCTATTACCGGCAGTATATCCAGTCCATACTTCGCCATAAGGTCTACAGCAAGGCTCAGGCGGCTTTCTGCATATACATACGGGCCGGGATTAGCCACTAATTCCGATAGATGCGTATCGTCAGGCTTTTGCTTATCAAAGAGCACCTGGCGCTGGATGGAGCCAGCAAGCATACCCTCTATATCTGCCAAGATGAACGTAGAGCTTTGCCCATACGGTGGTTCGTTATGCTTTATCCATTCACGGGCTTCTTTCAGGGTATTGTCTATGCCCAGTATGCTGGCTTCTTCATTCCACACCTGCTTTACCAGCACCTGCTGCAAAATATCCGGCTCCAGCGAGTGCGGTGCAGATACGCCCCTGCGCTCCATCTTCTCCGTCATTATAGAGCCCTTCATCAAAAAGAAAGAGATAAAGTAAGATGCCGTACACGCGCCCATCAGCGGCAGCAGCCCGTGTGGCTGCATAGTAGCCTCCAGCGCAAAAACAATAGACGTAAGCAGCGCCCGCGATGCACCGGCAAACATGGCCGCCATACCTATGAGCGCACAGGTCATAATATTAATATCACTGCCCGGGAAAAACTTCAAGGTAACCACACCCAGCACACTGCCAAAAGCGCCACCTATAGTAAGCAATGGCGCCAGCGTGCCGCCCGATGTGCCGCTGCCCAGAGATATGCTCCACGACAAAAACTTCATAAGGCTGAGGGTAAACAGCATATACAGCGGCACATTGCCAGTAAGGAGGGTGGAGATATTGCTATACCCAACCCCAAGTGTAAGCGGCGCGAAATATCCTATTACACCAACAGCTACAGCGCCTATTGCCGGCCACCACATCCAGTGCAGCGGCAGCTTTTCAAAAAGGTCTTCTATAAGGTAAATGCTCTTCGACACCAGCGCCGCTGCAATACCTATAATAATGCCCAGCACCACGTAAGTAACCAGCGCCATGCTCGACGGTTCCGGTATTGCCGGCATGGCAAACACAGCCTCTTTGCCAAACATAATAAAGTGCATGGCCGCACCGGTAACACAAGCCAGCGCTACAGGTATTATAGACCGGGGCGAAAACTCAAACAACAACAGCTCAATAGCCAGCAGCACCGCTGCAAGCGGGGTGCCAAATATGGCAGACATGCCCGCGCACGCCCCTGCCGCCAGTAATATCTTTCTTTCATTTGGGGTAACTTTGCCCAACTGCCCTACCAGCGAACCGAACGCACCACCCGTAGAAATGATAGGCCCCTCTGCCCCGAACGGCCCGCCCGTACCTATAGATATAGCCGCCGATATCGGCTTCAGGAATACGATGATGGGGTTTATCTTGCTCTCATTTACCAATATCTGCTCCATAGCCTCTGGTATGCCATGCCCGCGGATAGCCGGCGAGCCATACTTTGCCATAATGCCCACTATAAGCCCACCAATAACAGGTATAATAACCACGAACCACCCAAGCTGGTTGCCCGCAGGTGACGTATTGCCAAACGAAAACTTACCGTAAAAAGAAAGGTTGGTGATCAGCGCAATAAGCCCCACCAGCAGCTTTGCCACAACACCTACAATAATCGCATTGAACACCGCCTGCAGGCTCAGGTAAAACACACGCTTACCTACCGGGTAATTCTTCTGCTCCATTATCTTATGCTCTACCTCGCCAAGCGATGGCGTTACTGGTATGGCTCCCGATGGCTTGACTATTTTTTCCGGCATAGCGATAGATTAAAAGGGCAATGGCTCATCTAAAAGCACAAAGATTTTCTCCCATTTTTTTGCAAAGTTAGGCCCTCTGCAAAACAACATGCCGAAAAATATTGCCTGCATCAGCTATTAAATAATAATCAGAAGATTACAACTATGGTTGGTATATATATGAGGAGCAAGATTGGGATTAACTTAAACAGAACCCTATTATATAACGAATGCTATGTGACTTCTATATACCTATTGTGCCTCCTGTGTGGTTAACCCGTCAAACGCACCTAACCATAATAGGCACATAGAACACATACAGAATGCACATAGCTTAAAATATTCAATCAGGACCTAACCTGCATACAGCGCTTCTATCTCCTTCGCATATTTCTGCAATATCACCTTACGCTTTATTTTAAGCGATGGGGTTAGCTCGCCGGTGTCTATCGTCCATTCATCGGCCAGCATAGCTATCTTTTTTATCTGCTCAGGGTGGCTGAAGAATACGTTGTACTTATCTATTTGCTTCTGTATCAGCGCGGCCACCTCTGGCATCTTTATCAGGTCGTTATTATTTTCGGGTATGCTCAGCTCAGGGTTGCGGTCGCGTATGTATTTGCGCACCTGCATAAAGCTGGGTATTATCAGTGCGCTCACAAACTTCCTGTCGGCGCCTACCACCATTATCTGCTCTATAAATGGGCTTTCCTTCATCTTATTCTCCAGGGCCTGCGGCGCTACATACTTGCCGCCCGATGTTTTGAAGATCTCCTTCTTGCGGTCTGTTATCTTCAGGAATTTCCCCTCTGTCCACATACCTATATCCCCCGTATGGAACCAGCCATCCTTCATAGCCTCGGCAGTCAGCTCGGGGTGCTTGTAGTAGCCTATGGTAATGTTTGGCCCCTTCACCAGTATCTCCCCATCCTCGGCTATTTTCACCTCTACATTATCTATCAGCGTGCCTATGGTGCCTATCCTCCGGCCTTCGCTTTCATACCTGTTCACCGTTACTACCGGCGATGTTTCGGTAAGGCCATAGCCTTCCATTATTATCAGGTGCGCCGCGGTAAATATCCGCGCCAGCCTTTCCTGGCAGGCGGCAGAGCCTACTACTATAGCCCTTACCTTGCCACCCAGCGCTTCGCGCCATTTATTGAAGATGAGCTTATTGGCCAGCCACAGCTGCAGCTGGTACCATGGGTTGCCGGGCCGTGCATTATCGTATCTTTTGCCCAGGTCCAGCGCCCAGAAGAAAAGCATGCGCTTAATGCCCGTAAGGCTCATGGCGGTATTCATTATCCGCTCATATACCTTTTCCAGCAGCCGCGGCACGGTGGTAAATACTATGGGTTGCACCTCTTTCAGGTTATGCCCTATTGCGTCCATGCTTTCGGCGTAGTAAATAGACACGCCCGACTGTATATACACATACGACACCATGCGCTCAAAAATATGATTGAGCGGCAAAAAGCTCAGCGCGCGCTCATGCTCCTTGGCAAAGGTGAATACCGGCATAGAGTCTTCTACATTGGTAACTATATTACTGTGGCTGAGCATCACACCTTTAGGATTGCCCGTGGTGCCGGATGTATAGATGATGGTAGCCAGCGTCTCCGGTTTTATCCGGTCTATCACAGACTGGTCTGCCCCGGCATTTTTCGCCACCAGTGTTTGCCAGCCAGGCAGATCGTCTATAGGTGTAAAGGAAAAAATGTTTTTCAGCGTTGGCACCTGCGTAAATGCATGCTGGAAACGGTGGTACATTTCTGCACTTTCTACAAACAATATCTGCACACCGGCCTCTACCAGTATATGTATTATCTCATCGGGGCTAATGGTGGGGTAAATGGGCGTAAGCACCGCGCCAGTAAGCTGCACCGCTATATCAACGATCATCCACTCCGGCCGGTTGTGCGATATGATGGCTATCTTCTCCTGCTGGTCAGGCTCCAGCACTGTATTGGCAATGCCCAGCGATAGCAGCCCACCAGCCAGCTTATTGGCGGTGGCCCATACCTCGCTGCCGCTATAAGTGCGCCACTGGCCATGTTCCTTTGCCGCCAGCATTATAGCATCAGGAGCCTGCTTGCTCCGGGCTTCAACAATATCAAAAAGACGCTGAACCATAAATGTATATTAAATTACCAGCACTAAATTATTCAACCATTAGACATCGTGCATGTCTAGTAGTATAAATTTAAAGAAACATTTCTTCTAATAGCTGATTATTTACAGGAGCGGCCTTAGTTACTCCACACATTCACGGTCACCACATACAGGTCTGCCCCGGCCGTATAGTCTACATTTATTGTGGCGCGTGGGTTGTGCTTAGCGTCCTTAGCATCGGCAGCTGATTTAGTATACTTCAGCTCCGGCGTATCGCTCAGTTTCGACGATGCATTTTTACCGCTACCCGCTGTATATCCTTTAGCCGACAAGCAACTACTCAGTATGCCCTTATACTTTTCATACATTTCCTTCATGTCGTCTTTAGAATTGCCCTGGTACATAATGCCCTCATACTGCCACCTGGCAGGCGCCCGCAGCAGGCTCGATGTTATAGCTCCCGGCACACCACCCATAGCAGTCCACCGCGTACCGGCAGCTACCGTTTCTATCGATTTACCTTTCGTATGTTCAAAATC
This sequence comes from Bacteroidota bacterium, assembly GCA_013285595.1. Taxonomy (GTDB): domain Bacteria; phylum Bacteroidota; class Bacteroidia; order Chitinophagales; family Chitinophagaceae; genus Nemorincola. Next base: position 11,738 of record JABDHF010000048.1, on the reverse strand, counting down.
ATTAGCCGCATCATTCATCAGTGTCAGCAGCGATGAGCATATAAAATCGGTGCTCTCCGGTATCACATCATCTTCCACATGCCGGTTAGTATCTTGCGCAGCAGTTGCAGCAGCCTTCGGGTCAGCAGCCTTTGCCCGTGTCTCAGTAGTCTCTTCCGGCGGCGGCGAAGACCTCTTTCTCCGCTGCGCCATAGAAGTCAGCGACACCAGCATACAAGCGATTACCAGCAAATACTTACCCTTCATTGAATTATAGATTTTGGAATGGTTATAAAGATAAGTGAAAAGTTAAAAGTTAAAACCAAAAGTTTTGAGATACCCACACAACACCAGCCCCATCAAAGCCGTCATCTCGCAACAAGCCGGTCCTTCACCGGCGCAGCGGAGAGATCTCCCGAGAAATAGAGATGCAGCCAAATCATAGCCCCCACGTAACGCCAGCCCCATCAACGCCGTCATCTCGCAGCAAGCCGGTCCTTCACCGGCGAAGCGGAGAGATCTCCCGAGAAATAGAGATGCAGCCAAATCGGCACCCACGTAACGCCAGCCCCATCGAAGCCGTCATCTCGCAGCAAGCCGGTCCTTCACCGGCGCAGCGCAGAGATCTCCTGAGCAATAGCGATGTACTTAAATCAATGCCACACTCCCGTTTGTCATCCCGAGGCACGAGGGATCTATGCGCTACACCAAAGTTGCATGGTCTATTTCACCAGCTAGGCGTAGTCTCCCGATACGGCCTCGCGGCTGATTTGCGAAAGACTTTTTCCACTCGAATCTCGCCACCGTAACTTCCGTCACAAATAACTTAAACAATGACAACAACCCTATATCTAACAAATGAAAACTACTCAAGATCAGGGCGCAAATTAAACGCAGCAAAACACCCCTCCTCCTCCCCAAAAACCGACCTCAAACCCGCTACAGGCAAGCACTTCATTTTTCACAGCACCTCCCAAATAGCGTTACAATTCGCAGCACTATTTATCGCCCACAAACATATAACCTCAACACATTCCATCCTGAACATCCTTTTATCCCCTTATCCCGATTCAGACAAAAAAACATGCCTTCTCCTCCCCAAAAACAGCGATCAAAACCGCTACAGGCAATACCTTCAATTATAGAGCATTACCCTGTCTTTTTAAAATGTAGTAGGCAATTACAGTGCGCAACAAGAGGAAGCCCCTTTAGGGGTTTGGGGTTTATCTTTTCTTCTTATTCTTCTTGCTAAACTTGTCACCCCGCGTTTTGGCCTTGCCGTACTTTTGCATCATCTTATCTGCGTGGCTTACCTTTTTTGTTGTTACCCTCTTATTCTTTTCCAGCTTTTCGTGGAAAGCGCCTCCTCCCTCGTGTACATCCGGCAGCTTTATCAGGGTTTCACGCATCTTCACCTTAGGTAGCTCGTCATCAGTCAGCACGTCGCTTATGGCCAGGTCTTCAGGTAGCGGCACTACCGGCACCACGTAGTTCATCAGGGCTTCTATGCGGTCCATATTTTCCTGCTCGCGCGGGGTTACAAAAGCTATGGCAATACCCGTCTTGTCGGCCCTGCCCGTACGGCCTATGCGGTGAATATATGCCTCCGGCACTTCCGGCACATCAAAGTTGATCACGTGCGACACATCCTCAATATCCAGCCCGCGCGCTATAATATCGGTAGCTATGATAAACTGGTAATTCCCGTCCTGGAACTGGTTTACCGTATTAAACCTGTGGTTCTGTGATTTATTAGAATGGATAACACCACCCACCTCAGGGTACAGCGGGCTCAGCTCTGCAAACAAGTCGTCCGCCAGCGATTTGGTAGCCACAAATATCAGCACCCGCTTCATCTCCTCATGCCGGGTCAGCAGCAGGTCCAGCAGGTTTACCTTAGTATAAAAGTTAGGAACCTGGTATAATGACTGTTGTATGTTATCAAGCGGAGTACCTGTAGGCGCTGCCTCCACCCGCTGCGGGCTCACGAACCACGCATCCATCAGCTGCTCCACATCTTCTGTTATAGTTGCGGAGAACATCAGGTTTTGCCTTTTCGGTGGCAGTAATTCCAGTATCCTTATTATCTGCGTCCGGAAGCCAAGGTTCAGCATTTCATCCACTTCATCTATCACCAGCCGCTTTATAGCCTTTGTCCGCAGCGATCCATCCAGCAGCAGGTCCATGAGCCTGCCCGGGGTAGCCACCACCACATCGCAGCCATTCTCTACCGCCAGCGCCTGTGGCTTCATATTCACACCGCCATATACGCCCACTACTTCCAGCGTCATATGGGCGCTCAGCTTCTGCACCTCTTCTTCCACCTGCTTCACCAGCTCGCGCGTAGGTACCAGTATCAGTATCTGCGGCAACCTGTCTTTTGAGTAGCTCCACAACCGCAGGCATGGCAGCAGGTAGGCAAACGTTTTGCCCGTACCCGTTTGCGCTATACCACACACATCGCGCCCAGACATGATCACCGGGAATATCTTGCGCTGTATAGTAGTAGGATGCACCAGCCCCATATCATCCAGCGCCTTCAGCAGCGGCTTGCTCAGGTTCAGCTCATCAAATTTCATTAACTCCATATCACGAAGATAACCCTTGATCGGCAGGATTAAAGTGTTTGTATTGAATAAAAACCTCCGCAATGCTTTTGATCATCCTACTTAACAGGATAAGAATTCCATGAAAACTTCTTAAATTTGATGCATGAAAATAGATGTTCAATACGTCAACGATGTGAATGGCCAAACACAAGCCATTTTGTTGCCGTTTGCAGAATGGGATAAGGTGCTCACTAAATTGAAAAAATACGAACAGGCGTTGAGGTTAAAATCCGACCTAACCGAAGCTTATGAACAAGTAAAAAAAATGAAGTCAGCCATGGGAAAGAAACAAACACTTAATGACTTCCTTAATGAACTTTAGTGTTATTCCTTCCGATAAATTCAAAAAAGAAGCTAAACGGCTATAAAGAAGTTCCCTTCTCTGAAACAGGAGCTGTTTGCATTAAGTACTGCTTTAGCTGAACAACCCGAATCCGGCACCTCACTAGGCAACGACACCTATAAAATACGCCTGGCAATAAAAAGTAAAAACAAAGGCAAAAGTGGCGGCGGACGTGTGATAACCTACGTTGTAACAGAGCAAAAAGAAGTCTACCTACTTACGATCTATGACAAATCCGAATTCGATAGTATCGATAATAAAACTGTGCAAGCCATCATTAATAGTATAATGTAAAAACAACAGTGATCACCACGCTGCACTTCGGACACCCCCTACTCAAACCCAAACAGCTCCAGCTGCGCCGACCGTTGCGGCTTATCAGGCCTTGATATTTCTCCAAAATTAGAAACGGATATGCCCAGCAGCCTTATCTTCTTATTTTCCAGCTCGGTATAGGTGAGTAGCTGCTTAGCTGTATTCAGCACGGTATCAAGATCGCCAATGGGAGTGGTAAACGACTGGTTGCGGGTTATCTGCTTAAAGTCGTGGTACTTTATCTTCAGGGTTACGGTACGGCCCTTTAGCTGATACTTCTCCATACGGCTGCATACTATGGCGGCTATCTTTTCCAGCTCTGCATTCATCTCTTCAATGGTGGTAAGGTCTGCCGGAAAAGTATCTTCAGCCCCCACCGACTTTGTTTCCCGGTGCGGCTCTACACTGCGGTTGTCAATGCCCCTTACTATGCGGTAATAAAAGTGCCCCACCTTCCCGAAATAGTTCACCAGCTCATCCTCCTCCAGCTTCTTCAGGTCCGCGCCGGTGTGCAGGCCCATCAGCTTCATTTTCTGTGCGGTCACCTTGCCCACCCCATGAAATTTCTCCACCGGCAGTTGCTCCATAAACCCCAGGATGTCGTTAGGCCCTATAAACGCAAGCCCATCGGGCTTATTAAGGTCCGATGCTATTTTGGCAACAAATTTATTGATGGAGACACCCGCCGAGGCTGTCAGTTGCAGCTCGTCCTTTATAGCTGCCTTTATCAGTTGTGCTATCTTAATGGCGGAGCCGATATTTTGCTTATCCTCCGTCACATCCAGGTAAGCTTCATCGAGCGAGAGTGGCTCTATCAGATTGGTATAGCGGCTGAATATCTCCCTGATCTTTTGTGAGGCTTCTTTATAGGCGTCAAACCTGGGCCTTACGAAAATGACATGTGGGCAAAGCGCCAGCGCCCTTTTCGATGGCATTGCAGAGCGTATGCCAAACTTACGGGCCTCATAGCTTGCTGTAGCCACTACCCCGCCCCGCCCGGTGGGCGAGCCGCCCACCACTATTGCCTTACCCCGTAATTCAGGATCATCCCGCTGCTCCACAGATGCATAAAATGCATCCATATCTATATGGATGATCTTTCGCTGCACGCTATTTACCTCACTATCCATTAGCGCTGTAAGTTAATCGATTACCTATTATCCAGCCGCTGCCGTAGCTGGCTGGTCATGCCTCCTGTGTAGGCGCGCCATTTTTCCAGCACCTGCTGCATATCGTCGGGCAGCTCGGAGTTAAATTGTACCCACTCGCCTGTGCCGGGGTGGGTAAAGCCTAATTCCTTGGCATGCAGCGCCTGCCGGGTAAGTATATTGAAGCAGTTGTCTATGAACTGCTTATACTTATTAAACACAGTGCCCTTCACTATCCTGTCGCCGCCATAAGTGGCATCGCCAAATAGGGGATGGCCTATATACTTCATATGCACGCGTATCTGGTGCGTGCGGCCAGTCTCCAGGCGCAGTTCCACAAGGGTCACATAGTTAAAGCGCTCCAGCACTTTGTAGTGGGTAATGGCATCCTTGCCATGGTCGCCATCGGGAAAAGTGTCCATTATCTTGCGGTAGCGGAGGTTGCGGGCTATGTTCACGCGCACGGTACCTTCGTCTTCGGCCACATCGCCCCATACCAGCGCCATGTAGCGGCGGTATACGGTGTGCTTTTTAAATTGGGCGGCGAGGTCGGTCATGCACTTGCCGGTCTTGGCTATTACTACCAGGCCGGTAGTGTCTTTGTCTATGCGGTGCACCAGGCCCACGCGCTGCAGGTCTTCAGTGTTTACCTCCTCCTGCTTCAGCAGCCAGGCAATGCCATTTACCAGCGTGCCCAGGTAGTTGCCGCAGCCGGGATGTACCACCATGCCAGCCGCCTTGTTTACTATCATTATACTGTCGTCTTCGTAGGCCACAGCCAGCGGCAGCTCCTGCGGTATTATTTCCTGGCTTTCGGGGCGGCGGGTCTCAAATACTATTATGGTATCATTTGGCCTTACACGATAGTTGGGCTTTACCACCTCGTTATTTACTATTATATGGCCTTCTTCTATGGCCTGCTGCACCTTATTGCGGGTAGCGCCTTCCAGCCGGTGCATCAGGTATTTATCTATGCGCAGGGCAGGCTGCTGCTTACTGGCTATTATGCGCAGGCGCTCTACCGGGGCATCGGTGACCTCATTTACCTCTTCTTCCGGTTCTTCGTCGTCCCATACATCCTCTATGTCATTTTCATTGGCCATGGTGCAAATATAAATAGAATGGGCAATGGTTCCATTACTTAAGCGCTTAATGGCTCAATGCTGGTTTATACCCATTGCACATTGAAAGCCGGCAGGAGAAAGTTTCGTCCAAAGGCGCAGCCTCCATGTGACGTTTTAAAGGCCGTAAAGGAATAAAGCTGTACAGACCTTCAAAGCCTAACTGGTATTGTACTTCATTTCCTCCATTCAAAATAACAACACTGCCTTTAAACAAAGTATAATTTAAATATATTTTGACCCGTATGCAACGCTGCTAAAAAATAATCTTCCAGTTAGACACAACTACCCGAAAATATTTTATTTTTGAAACAATTACCTTTTTCACATTTTTAGTTTATTAATAGATCATATAATGTAGATTGACAGGCGTGTCGCGCGATGTTATGTGTTGTATTACCGGCTTTGTCAAAGATTTTTATATACTTTATGGAAAATGAACATATTATTGATCTCTCCGTAATTATTCCCATTTTTAATGAGCAGGATTCTATTGACGAGCTGTATAAAAGACTGACTGCCAACGTATCGCTGATAACCAGTAACTACGAGCTTATTTTCGTGAATGACGGCAGCAGCGACAACTCATTGTACAAACTGATAGAGCTGACAAAGCAGGATAGCAGGAATTACTATATCAACTTCAGCCGCAACTTCGGGCACCAGATAGCCGTGACTGCCGGGCTGGATATATGCGCCGGCAGTGCGGTGATCATTATAGACGCAGACCTGCAAGACCCACCTGAACTGATACCCGAACTGCATAAAAAGTATAAAGAGGGCTACGAGGTAGTTTATGCAAAAAGGGCTAAAAGAAAAGGTGAAGGCTGGTTCAAGCTGCTGACTGCCAAAGTATTCTACAGGATATTAGAGCGCATCACCTCGGTAAAAATACCGGTAGATACCGGCGATTTCAGGCTGGTAGATAAAAAGATCATTGAGTACCTGCGGCTTATGCCCGAGCAAAATAAATTTTTGAGGGGGCAGATAGCGTGGCTGGGGTTCCGGCAAACCTATATAGAATACGACCGGGACAGCAGGAAGTATGGCCAAACAGGGTACCCATTTAAAAAGATGCTCCGCTTTGCGCTGGATGGTATTACTTCTTTTTCCGACAAGCCATTAGCGCTGGTAACGCAAATGGGTATTTTCGTTTCTATACTTTCGTTCCTGGCTATTTTGTACACGCTTTACGGCCATTATGTATTAAAGATCACCATTACCGGGTGGACGTCGCTCATTATCAGCACCATGTTTTTCGGGGGCATCCAGCTGATATCAGTAGGGGTTATTGGGTTGTACGTTAGCCGTATAAATAAAAACACCATTAACAGGCCGCTTTATATTGTTGAAAACACCAACTACAAACGCAATTAGAACTTATTTATGAGTGCAAAGAAAAGCAGGCCTGCTGCAGCTACCCAGCCCACTGCAAATAAAGTTGCGGCTAATAATGATAAGGATAGCAGCAGCGCCGTACCTGCGGCGGCCGATGATAATCCTCTAAAAGAGGAGACGCTGAAGTGGGTATTATCTATCGTTTGCTCGCTATTAGTGTATTGGGTTGTAGCCCACCTGGTCATCAGTATGTATCACCCGGATACCAATGCTATGATAGAAAAAGGAAAGGAGCTGCTGTTTGACTACGGCGCCGTGCGGCCTGAGCCGGTAGAGTCTATGCTATTTAGAGCGGGCGTGGTGGTGATCTTATCATGTATCGCAGGTTTTTACACCCTGTTTTCAAAAGCTAAGTTTATTAAAGATATGGCTGAGAAGCCCGTCTTTACCGTTCTTTCGTCAGCCTGCTTTGCTGCAGTACTGGCAATGGTCTACTTCGATCTTGCAGCACAGAACCCCTATGTAAAAGGTGGCAGCGAAATGCCCCAAAATGCCCGTGACCTTGTAGGCAGCTCTAACTTCGATTTCTTTTTCGATGGCCTGTTTATGGGCGGCGGTGTAATGATCTACGCATTTGTGATGGTACCCTTGCTGGCATGCCTGTTTTTGCTGGGCTTTAAAAAGTATAAGTGGGACGACAACGATATGTACCGCAAAGTGGTGGCGGGTATAGGGTATACAGTAACGGCGGGTACCATACTAGCTATTATGCTGATGCATACTTTTGAATTCCCCTACACGTTTGAAAACAAGTACGACTTCAGCGCGGCCTATTATTCGGTAACGCAGGTTTTTGCCGGCGCGCCCATGCTGGTAAAAGGCTTTACCAATACCTATGGGCTGTATCCTCATTTTCTAAATCTCATTTTCCAGGTAATAGGGTTAAGCATTCTCAAATTTTCACTGGTAATGTCCATTCTGCTGGGGCTGGCATTTGCTTTCAATTTCCTGGTCTTAAAAAAACTGGTGAAAAACCAGGTGATCTTATTCCTGGGGTTTGCCTCAGTAGTATTTATACCGTTTCTCGACTTCAAGCTGACCACGGCCTTCGACTGTGTTTTTGCCTTCTTCCCTATACGCTACATCATTCCCAGTGCGCTTACGTTTTTGGCCACTGTGTATCTGAATAAGAGGTCTGCTCTGGTATACTGGAGCACCTATGTGCTGATGGCATGCTTCATTTTATGGAACCCGGAGATAGGCATGGTATGCTACCTGGCGTGGATAGCGTTTCATACTTACAACGACTTCTATTCTGCAGATGGCAAAGTAGCCATTAAGAAGATAGCTATGCACTGGCTGGCCGGCGCGGCATTGGTATTCATAGTGGGCTACACTTATAAGGCGCTTATCTACCTGGCTTACGGCTCCGCGCCAGACATGACGCTGATGTACAGCACCATACTTATCTTCAGTAAGATAGGCTTCAATATGCTGCCCATGGTATTGGTACACCCGTGGAACGGCATGGCGCTTACCCTTATTCTAGGGTTTACCTATGCCATTACCAGGTGGTACAATAAAGACATAACTGCCAAGGCATCTATGATCTTCCTGATCTCGATCGTTGGCGTTGGTTTCTTTGTTTATTTCCAGGGGCGCAGCCACAACTGGCCTTTTGCATGGAGTTCTGGCTTCAGTTGGCTTTTACTGGCCATTTTAGGCGATGAGCTATGGGATAAGATAAAGAACAGGAATGTGCTATCGCTAAATATACTGTTCGTTGTTTTCCTCTTCACCATATCATTTTCGTTTTTCGAGATCATTTTTGATATCCCTAAAATAAATGAGCTGGTATACCAAACCGACGATAAAGAAAAGGCGGAGAGCGAGATGCAGCGCCTGAAGAGCAATACCGATTTCATTCTTAAAAACGCTAAAGAAAAGGAGAAGATATACATCTTCAGCGCCATCTACTACCAGGCACTGTATTTTGATGGCAATAAAAGGCCATCGGCATTTAACCCCGGCGATATAGACCAGTTTTCAAACGCCCAGCTTGCAGCCTTGTCGGGCGCGTTGAGGGATTCGGCCTATAGCATATTTATAGAGCCTGAGTATTGCGCTAACACCCGCATGGTGCGTGTGCTGCCTGCTGCTGCCGCAACCTATGAGTATAAGGCAGTGAACCAGGCAATGCATATGCTGGTAAAACGCAAAACACCGATACCGGCCAAATCTGTGTTAGGTAATGGCGAAGCAGCCGTTATTCATAAAAAATATAGCGACGACACAACAGGGAAAAACCAGCGGATCAGTGATGCAGGCGGCACTGCGCCGGTGACATTGGGGCCCGAATTTTCTGTAGAGGTGGTGTTTAAGCCCGGTACGCAAATATTTAAATTTGCTACCCTGCTGGGGAATATGAATGACAGCAGCGGCTTCCTGATAGCTAATGTTATCAATACGCCCACTTACTTCTTTGGTATCAATGGCAAGGGTATCAGCTTTCCGCTGGAAAATACGCCATGGGCCTACTTTGCCATAAATGTATACCCCGACAAAATGGAGGTGTATGAAAATGGCAACCTTATGGGCACATTGCCACTGGAAAAGCCTATGCGCCAGTCGCCTGAGAAACTGGCCGTGGGCAACATGGGCTTCTTACGCAACTACATAGGCGCTATATCTGAGATATGCATTACCAATAAGCGTTTAGATAAGAATAAGATACAGGCAACATGGGAAGAAGTTAAAGCGTTGTAATTACTTTTATATTTACACAAGGAGACAATTTTATGGCAAAGAACACACAGGGCGATAACCAAAAGGCACCGGCAAAACAAACTACTGCTACCGCAGACCCATCACCTATAAAAAGCAGGGGCTCATTTTTATCGTCCCTAACCATGGACGACAAGATATGCCTGCTGCTGCTTTTATGCGTCATCGTTACTGTAATAATGATTAGGAACAACTTTTTATCTATGCCGTTTGAGCGCGACGAGGGCTCTTACAGCTACTATGGCAAAGTGCTGCTGCAGGGCAAGATACCGTACAAAGATTTTTACGAGCAAAAATTCCCCGGCATCTTTTATTTCTATGCCTTTATTATTTCCATATTCGGATCTACGGTAGAGGGGCTTCATACTGGGTTCATGTACCTCAATGTGGCCACCATCATTATTATCTACTTTGCATCCAGGCGTCTTTTCTCACCTATTGCAGGTATCATTTCGGCCACTACCTATGCCTTTGTTTCTTTAACACCTTTCCTCAGCGGCTTTACCGTGCAGTCTGAGCATGGCAGCGCGTTTTTTATAAGCCTCGGTTTGTTGTTCTATGCTTTATACAATGGTGATAAGCGGTGGTATTACAACTTCCTTATGGGGTTGTCTTTTGGCTGCGCATTAATGGTAAAGACCAATGGGGTGTTCCTGGTGCTGTGGGGCGGCCTTATGCTTATTATCAATTTCTTTTTCCAGGAAAAGAAGAGCTTTAAAGACTTACTGGCACAAGTGGCCATATATTCAGGCGGCGTTTTCTCCATTGTTGCCGTTTTGTTCCTTATCATCATCATGAAAGGCGTATGGAGCAACATGATATTATGGGCATACACCGTACCTAAACACTATGTGGGCAAGGTACCTTTCAGCCAGGGCATAAATTACTTCTATTATGGCAAAGACATGATCACGCAGAATTACATGTTCTTCTGGGTGCACAGTATAGCCGCGGTGATCGTTTGCCTGGTCAACTATAAAGATCTGAAAGCATTACTGTTTGGCATTACACTACTGGCATTTTCTGTGCTTACCATAACCCCTGGCTTTTACTTTTACGGGCACTACTGGATACAGATAATACCGGGCCTGGCTATAGTGGCAGGGCTTACTTACCACAGCCTTATGAAGCTGTTGCAGGAAAAGGCGAAGATAAAATTCGCAGGGTTGAAGTATGCCTATCTTACTGTTTTTGCCCTGTTTGTTGTAGCCCATGTATCGGCAAACAAAGCTTACTACTTTCAGCCGGATTATGAAGAGGTGCTGAGAGCGGTATATGGCGGCAACCCATTTCCTGAAGATATGGAAATAGGCAACTTCATTAACTCTGTAGCAAAGCCGCAGGACGGGCTGGTAGTAATAGGCTCAGAGCCGCAGCTATATATATACACCAATAAGCCTTGCCCATCGAGCCACCTGTATTTCGCCTTCCTGGTAGATAATATACCGGAACACCACCAGTGGCAAAGGGAATTTGCAAGAGATGTGGAAAAAGCAGCGCCAAAATACCTGGTGTTTTGCAACCATCCTATCTCGTTACTGGTGCAGCCTAATACAGACCATTTTATCTTCGACTGGCTGCAACACTATGTAGACAGCAACTATAAAATGATAGGCATAGCTGATATGGTATACCCGCATAGCAAATATGTATGGAAGGATGCAGTGCAGAGTTACCGCCCGCAGGGCAAAGAAGTGCTGTATGTATTTGAGCGGAAGAGCTAATCAAAGTTCACACGCTCTTTCTCTATCACTAACGGGCGTTTTCTTACGTGTGTGTGTATGGCGCCAATGTATTCGCCAATTACACCGATAAATATCAATTGCACGGAAGCGAAGAAAAATACGCCCATTACCAGGGGCGCCAGGCCGGCATCAAAGCGATTCCAGAAAATAAGTTTGTAAACAAGGTAGATCATTGCAATTACTAGACTGATAAATGCGGAGAAAAAGCCAAAGAAAGCAGCAAGCCTTAACGGAAGCTTTGAATGGTTAGTGAAGCCAAGCATGGCTATATCGTACAAGGTGAAGAAGTTATTTTTGGTTTTGCCGGCAGCTCTTTTTGGTTGCTCATATTCCAGCTCATACCTGTCGAACCCTAA
>JABDHF010000047.1 GCA_013285595.1 Bacteroidota bacterium | reverse complement strand
TGACGAAGCCGGAAGCAGCGGGCCTGCCACAACCGACCCTGTGCTTTTTGAAATGCTGAAAGACCTGCGCAAGCAAACAGCAAGGGAAAAGAACCTGCCGCCATTTGTTATTTTCCTGGAAAACTCCCTGGAAGACATGGCGACCAACTACCCTACCTCACTTGCAGAACTAGAGAAGATACAAGGTGTAAGTAAAGGAAAAGCATTACGTTACGGTAAGAAATTTGTTGACCTTATAGCCAAGTATGTAGAGGAAAACGATATTGTAAAGCCCGATGACTTCATAATGAAGAGCGTGGTGAACAAGAGCGGCATGAAGGTGTTTATCATCCAGAATATTGATAAAAAGATACCGCTTGAAACCATAGCCAAGAATAAAGGCCTCTCTCTCCCCGACCTGCTGGTGGAAATGGAAACCATTGTAGCCAGCGGCACAAGGCTCAATCTCGACTACTGCCTGGAACAGGAACTGGACGAAAACGAGCAGGAAGACATATTCGATTATTTCCGCAACAGCCACGATGATAATATGGAAGACGCCTACGATGAGTTTAAAGACCGCGACGTAAGCATAGAGCACCTGAAAATGATGCGCATAAAGTTCATGAGCGAATACGCCAACTAAACTATACAGTTTTAAAAATATCTTTTTAATCAACATAAATGTGCCACACCTCAAGGTGTGGCACATTTATTTATACGTTAATCTAAACTCAAGCAGCGCCATTAAATAATTCAGAAATTGAGCAAATTATTAGTCTTGCCTAATAATTTAATTTTGCCTTATCAAATAAATAAAATAAGTTTGCTGAATAATTGATTGAGCTAAAAACTTTCCTTAAAAATAATTTACGTTAATTGGCAATATGGGGTTACACAATTACTTTCGCGCTTCGAAAAAAATGGCTCAAAATACTTCAGTGGCGAAACTGTGTAAGCTCGCATGTATATTAATACTATTTGCTACATCTCTGCAGGCTTCAGCGCAGGACGATACCGATGCCGTGCGCACCAACTACGACAGTGGCAAAACAAGTTGTCTTAACTTGCACTTTCAGGCTACCTATATATATCAGTATAAACCAGCATTTAGCGCACAGTATAGCAGCAAGAACAGCCTTCAAACCCCGGAGGACAAGGAAAACTCAGTTACAGCCACTCTTTATGCCGGCATCCGCCTATGGAAAGGCGCTGAGATCTACATCAATCCCGAAATTGCTGGCGGTAGTGGCCTCAGCGGTGCATTTGGCCTTGCCGCATCTACCAATGGCGAGACCTTCAGGGTTGGCGACCCTGCCCCTACCCTATACCTGGGCCGTGGTTACTTTGCCCAGACCATACACCTGGGCAAGGAAGGCGATACTAATATTCCTGAAGGAGCTAATGAGATAGGTGGCAGCAAACCCGCTAACTATCTTAAATTGCTGATAGGTAAGATGGCACTCAGCGATATATTTGATAACAATGCATACGCTAACTCCCCGCGCAATCAATTCCTTAACTGGTGCCTGATGAATAACGGCGCATGGGACTATGCCGCTAATGTGCGTGGTTACACCTACGCTTTCGCAATGGTATTGCAGCAAGGCAGCATGAGCTACAAGGCCGCTCTTGCTACCCTGCCAACTGTAGCCAACGGCTCAGACCTCAATACAGACCTTAGCCAGGAATACAGCCTCAACGCCGAAATAGACAAAGCATACACGCTAGGGCTGTTCAGGAGAAAAGGTAATATCAGGTTGCTCGGGTATTATAATAACGGCGACATGGGAAGTTACGCACAGGCACTTCAGCACCGGGACAGTATAGGATTGCCCGAGGTGGCAAGCACAAGAAGCTATGGCAGAACCAAAACAGGCGTTGGCTTAAGCGCAGATCAGCAACTGGGCGATAATATGGGCGTCTTCCTGAGAGCAGGCTGGAATGATGGCAAAAACGAGACCTGGGCCTTTACAGAAGCCGACCGTACCCTGGCTGCCGGTGTTGCCATAAACGGGGCCCGCTGGAAACGCAAAGACGACAACCTTTCCCTGGGTATAGACGTTAACGGTTTGTCGCAGGATCACAGGAACTATCTTGCCGCAGGCGGCTTGGGTTTTCAATTGGGCGACGGCAGGCTTAGCTATGCTAATGAAACAGCCATAGAATTATATTACAGCTATAAACCATTAGCTACAGGTATCTGGATTACAGGCGATTATCAGCTGATACTTGATCCTGGTTATAATAGCGATCGTGGGCCGGTAAGCGTATTTTCTTTCCGCCTGCACGTGGAGCTGTAACCTTAGGCTCCACCCTGAAATTCATGACGAACGACATGTAAATACCCGTGAGCATTAATGTAGTCAGCCACAACAAGCCTTCGAATATAACTAATAACATAGGCTCGTTCATCACATTATAAGGCAGGTAAAACTCAAACCACGGTATCATCAGCAACCAGTGAAGCACCCCAAAAGTGATACCATTTCTTAGCCAGCCATGCTTCAGCCCAGCATTCACTATCACGAAAGCTAATGCTGCAAATAGCCCACAAACAAAGAACCCTTCCCATATAATAGCGGGATCACCGGTCATCCTGGGCAATGGATCATACTCCATAAATACCTTCAGGAATTTGCCGCTTTGAATACCTGGGTCTGCAAGTATGCTTTGGGCGCCAGACCATATAAACAATGATCTCATGCACAGGCACCACGCTACGCCGGTTGTTGCAAAGAGAATGATGGTTCTGGTAACTTTATTTATATACGCCATTACCGCGCAATTTATCTGATACCCACACCATTTACCTCACCCACATTGCGGGAAATAAAAGAGTGGCCACACCGGGCCACTCTTTTTAACATTTCTTACTTACGATCTATGCCGGCTCCTGAGCCTTAGGCGCATTGTCATTATCCCTTGGCGGCCTGTTATCCGGCCGTGGGCGGTTCGGGCGATTAGGTCTTGGCCCTCTGCCTTGCTGGCCTTGTGGCTTAGGCTCTTGTCCTGGCTGGGCCTGCTGGCCTTCACCGGTTGGGGCTGCGCCACCTGGTTCGCCAGCGGCTTGCTGCGGCTGATTTTGCCGTGGCTGCGGGTTAGGGTTCTTGTTTGGTTGCGGGCGGTTGCCTTGTTGCTGCCCTTCAGGCCTTGGGGGCCTGTTCCCTTGCGGTTGCCCTTCTGGTCTCGGGGGCCTGTTGCCCTGCTGCTGTCCTTCTGGTCTTGGGGGCCTGTTGCCTTGTGGCTGTCCCTCTGGCCTCGGTGGCCTGTTTCCCTGCGGCTGTCCTTCTTGTTTCGGCTTATTACCCTGCTGTTGGTTGCCACCAGGCCTTGGGCCTCTGTCCTTATTTCCTTGTTGTGGCTGGTTACCTACCTGCGGAGGTTTGTTGCCACTTGGCTTTTTCTTTTTACCTTTTTCCAGTGCTTTCAGCGTTATATGGCCCACATCGTTCACAAAGCCCATATCTACTGTTTTACCAGCCTTGCTTTCCCTGGTTTCCAGTTCTACCGGTTGCAGCTCATCAGCTTTCTGGCCTAGTTTATTCAGCTTCTGTATTTCTTTTACGCGCGTTATGGTCAGTGGGTATTGCTTATTATTATCAGAAAAACTATACCACATCAGATTCTTAAATATATCCTTTTTCTGTAGGTGTGCTACTCCTTTTATGGTCTCCAGGTTTTCAGCATGGTCCGGGAATACAGACAATGCGTCCATATAAGTATCCAGCTCATAGTTAAGGCAGCATTTCAGCCTGCCGCACTGTCCGGAAAGCTTGGTCTGATTTATCGATAGGTTTTGATAGCGTGCCGCCGTAGTATTTACCGATTTAAAATCAGACAGCCACGTGCTGCAGCACAGTTCCCTGCCGCAAGAGCCTATGCCCCCTACCTTGCCGCTTTCCTGCCGGGCGCCTATCTGCTTCATCTCCACTTTCATCTTGAAGTCGTTGGCAAATACCCTTATCAGCTCGCGGAAGTCCACACGCTGGTCTGCGGTATAGAAGAAGGTACCTTTTTTACTGTCTGCCTGTATCTCTACCTCGCACAGCTTCATATCCAGCTTCAGGCTGCGGGCTATAGCGCGCGAGCGTATCAGCACCTCTGGCTCCCGTTCTTTTTGCTTGCCAGCCTGTTCCAGTTCTTCTTCGGTAGCCGGGTGCAGCACACGTTTGGCCACATCTGTTTCCCTTACACCATATTTTTTTAGCTGTAGTTTTACCAGCTCGCCGGTAAGGCTCACCTGGCCAAGGTCGTACCCGCCTACCCCTTCTACGGCAAACCAGTCGCCCTTTTCGAGTATATGATGGGTACTGTTCCGGAAAAACTCCTTCCGGCTTCCCTTACTAAAAGACATTTCTATAACCGGGTAAGGTTTAGCGCCATCGTGCAGTGGCAAAGTATTCAGCCAGTCAAACACATTTAAGCGGTTACAACCGCCGGTGCTGCATCCACCATTACCCTTGCAACCGCCGGGCTTACCGTCGGCGCCCGTTCCGCAACTGCCACATCCCATTTAAAAACTATGTTTATATAGAGCAGGCGCACAATAACATTTTCCAGAGTCCGGGTAAAAGGTCCAGGTGTATACTTACACTATAACTTTATAAACTATACAGATCTGAATGGTCTTACCTCTTAACTATATATATAACTGACACCAACTATCGTTGTGATCTATCCGCACTGTTATTGTCCGCAAGTCAATTGTTAAAAAATAACTTACAATTTACAAACTTACACAAAAAAGATTGTAATTATCCACACAACAATATCTTATTAGATCATGGCTTAATGCGTGGTTGTTTTATGCTAAAAATAAAATCCATCCCTTAGGCTCCCACCCATTTATTTTAAAGAGATAATTCTATATCTTTCGGTTCGTGCATTTTAAGAGGAAAATAATAATACTCATCGTCCTTATTATTATAATATGGTCGTTCGTAGGCTACTTGCCGGGCGATGAGGCGCTCATTGCCCACTACACCCGCAATGTGTTTACACCCTACCAGTCGCTTCGGGGTTCGCTCTTTGGGTATATCCCTTTCAGCATTGGCGACCTGCTGTATGTGGCCGGGGGTATTGCTATCACCGCTGCCATAATACGGTGGATATACTATGCCATAAAGTTTGGCCTGTACACCGCCGAAATAGCATCGGCTTTATTGAATATCGCCAACACTACCCTGTTCGTTTACTTTGTATTTATAGCCAGCTGGGGTGCCAACTATTATAAGGCGCCCCTCAGTGTGTACTGGGGACTTGAAGACAGCGACACCCGCAAGCTAAGAGACCAGGACGATGAAGCTGCCCACAAAGCCCTCCGTGCCAAAGACTCCACAGCGTTAGTCACCTTCGACCTCTTCCTGATAGATAAGCTCAATAAACTTGCCCCCTACTACTCCACGCTATCGTTTGGTGAGATCAATCAGAGGGGCAGTGACTATTACCGCACCTATACCAGCAGCAAGGTAAAAGACCGCGGGCTATGGGTAAAACCTTCTCTATTCGGATATTTTATAGAGCGGCTGGCCATAGAGGGTTACTACAACCCCTTTACCGGAGAGGGGCAGGTAAATACTGACCTCCCGGCATTCATCATGCCCTTTGTGGCCTGCCATGAGATGGCACACCAGGCAGGCATAGCTGCCGAGGGCGATGCCAACCTGGTATCGTACACCCTTTGCACCACCGCGGCCGATACATCGTTCCAATACTCTGCCTACCTGAATATATGGATATATACCAATAACCGCCTGTATGCCCGCGACTCGGCATTTGCCCATAAACTGGAAAGCAAACTGAACAAGCTGACCCTCACCCAGCTAGACACCCTGGAACAACTAAGCAAAAAGTACCATAATGAAATGGCCCGCTACAGCAACAAGCTATACGACGGCTACCTGAAAATGGAAAACCAAAAGAAAGGCGTACGCAGCTACGGCGATGTAGCCATCAGCGCCTGGCAGGTGGAACAGCGGAGGAAGAAAGGTATGGTGGGGGCTATTGATTTGCCGTAGGCCGGTTGGTTGATAAGTCGCGAGGAGCTTCATTCAATAATATATAAATATATTTAATAAATTAGTGCTGCAGCGGCTTTGAGGTCGTTTTATGGGGAGGACTTGGGTATATTTTTCTTGTCTGAACCATGATTCTTAGGATTACAAGATTTTAGGATTGAGTTTAGTTGAAGAGGCGCGCCAGGCGTGGATTTGATGGTTGTTTCCGGGGAGGACCCTGGCATGTTTTCCGCATAAAAATATGCCCCAACTTTGCGTTTGGAATCGTATATAGGAAATTTTACACGAGGATGTACTGGCAAGGGTTTCAGTATGTTTTCTGGGGAGGACAATACTATATTTTTCATTTGTAAAGTTGCCCCTGTTTTGTGGTTGAAAACATGTTTCACGCCAAGGCGCAAAGACGCAATTTTCCGTGTTGCGTATATAAGCCCGCAGATGCGTTGCGGATGATAGTTTATAATTTTGAGCATAGTATTCCTTGTTCTCTGAAAGAATTACACTCAAATATATCTATTAGAATTCGGAGTGTATAGCTTAATAATTCCTATCCCTTGTTACTTATTACCCTTGATTACGGGTTTCACTTCCATTTGCTCCATGTAACTTTACAATCGAATAATGAGATGGGAGTTCATTTTTTCAAGGAGGTAATTCATTGATGAAGCTTGTCCGATTTTGAATCGAAAATCAAATTGCAAATAATAATAAATTAAAATGCTATTTTAGCAAGAAATGCATTTTGTTATGGATTCCATTGGATCAAATATTGACTTAACACCAATAACTTTTCATCTTTACTCTCTGCGATTTGAACCCTACACAGGTCAACAAACAAAGCACAATTCGAGGTCCATCGTGAAGGAAATAATGACATATCTAAGTAGGGAAATCCAGCAAGGGAAGGGTTATTTGGTCAATAGACATGAAAAACGGGATAAGGCGCCGCAACGAGAATTATTTTTGACACAGGCAGTATTCATGCATAAAGAAAATCGTGTAAGATGTTCGATTGCCCTCCTGAGATCTGGACGCATTCCAATGTTAAAGCCGGCAGACAAATTTATGCTGATTCCCCTAGACAAAAATCAGGGAGAAATTGCTGAACAAACTCACTTCTATATTGATTATAGTAAAGGTAGGTGTGTTTTGTGCGTTGAGTTTAATTATCATGGTCCGCGGGTTTCAGATATTGAATACTATTTGAGGAACGTTGCGAGGGACAAGTTGCGAGTGTCGAAAGTAACAGAAGTTACAATGTTTATGGATACTTCGTTAGATAAAACACTTGCAGAACTAAGGAACGTTTTAAATATAGATATAAAAGTGCAACCTAAAAAACTAAGTGGACTTGACACAGATGTTGTTGGACAATATTTTACTTCACTTTCAAGTTTTGGACAAAAAATACAGCCGAAATTTTTAAAACTTGAAGCAATGTTTCAAACGCAAGGTCGGTCAATACAAAGCTCTACAGAAATAAATGAAGAGGCAAACAAAATGATTCGTAATCTATTGACGAGATTTAAAAGTAAACCTTATAATATAGATTGTTTTGAGAATTTCGTAGTGAAATATGAAGATAAGGAGGGCGAGGAAGAAGTATTCAATTTACTAAAAGGGAAAAAGGAAATAATAGTTGAAATAGATTTAAAAACAAACCGATCTGAAAGGCAATGGTATGAACTTATTGAACCAGAACTTAATAATTTTGTTGATAGTTTAACATGATATTAGACAAGTATTTTCGCAGACCCGTTTTTTGGGACTATATATTTGGCATTTCAATTTCGGGGATATTAGCACTACTTTCTTTCGACAAAAAGATTCATATAGCTAAGCCAGAGATATTGTTTGGATTGATATCTGATCTTGCGACAATTGCATTGACAATAGCTGGATTTATCTTAACGCTTATGACAGTCCTTATATCCTTTAAAAGCTCTGTAAAAAAAACCAATACTGAGCTTGCAGAAGGTGAAAAACCATTTGAGGCATTTTTTTCGAGTGGATTATATTTTGAAACAATTAAACATCTCAAAAACGCAATAAAGTCTTTGGTTTTCATCGCGTTAGCAGGTTACAGTCTTAAATTAATTGTAAACACAGAAATTAATGAATTCATTTTTGCTTTTGATATTTTAGGAGTAGTTATTGTTTTTTTGACAGTGTCAAGATCATTACTTATTCTCACTAAAATTGTAGAAATTCAACAAGAATTGTAGTTGGACTCTTGACTCTTTAGATGTTTTTTAAACTATGTAAACATCCCAAACATCTTGCTATTCTTCTATCTTAATTCACATTTCTTTCAATACAAGTAGAAACACCACAATAGAATAACAATATGCGAGTTACACTGCTATGACAATAATTTGTGTGAAAATACGGTAATTTGTGTGAAATGTGGGTAAAGTTGTTACATTTGCACTATACATAAAAAGGCGGGAAATAGAATAATAAAAAAATACACGCATGACCATCCTGGTCGTCTTGGGTTTCGGAATAGTTTTTGTACGTACAAAGGTTGATTGAGTTTGTGGAAGGTTGATGAATTTCGAGTTACGCTTTTTGAGAATAATGTCTTTCTTTAAAATAAAAGACCCCCTGCGCTAACAGGAGGTCTTGGTTGCCCAGCCTTATTTATTTCGTGCTGGGACTTATGGTCGGAAAACTTTGCTTTTACGCTTTAGAACAGCAGCAAAGGAATCGGTAACATTTGCCTTGAGGGTGTGCTCTACGCACGCCCTTAATTGTGATGTACCGGGTGTAAACCCAGCCAGAGCCATCACAATGGCAATTGCACGATTTTTTGGTAATCGAACTCAAAATAAAATCATTAAGTATCTGATTATTAAAAATCACAATCGCATTTCAAGGCAGACGTTGCCTAATTGAGATTTACTCAACTATCATTAAAACGACTTATATCAATTTGGACTTACTGAAGATGAGGCAAGCAAATTTCACACTAATAAAATTTGCAAGAAAGGAAAACATGTATATCTTTGTGCTGTCTAATTGTCCTCCCTTGTCTTCTGCCACATCTCCCCAGATGTGGCATTTGAATTTAACCTTCAAAGAGCTTCACAAATTTAAGATTATATTATTAACCTGCGCAAATTATTTTGGATATTTACGTAAGAAGTTATCCACGCGATTAATTTGGTGATTTACTATCCCTTATACTCTCCCCACACACCCCTCAACGTATCAGCTATCTCCCCAAGCGTACACAAGTTTTCCACAGCTTCAATAACCGCAGGCATCAGGTTTTCGGTGGTTCCCGCCTTTTGCCTTATGGCGGCGAGGTAGGCACTAGCAGCGTCATTGTTGCGCTCGGCCCGTAGCTTTGTTAGCTTTTCGCTCTGCCCTACCCTTATGGAGTCATCTATACGGAATACCGGAGGGTGTGCCGCCTCGGCAGAGGTAAACTTATTGACCCCTACAATTACTTTGCTTTTATCTTCTATGGCCTTATTATAGGCGTAGGCAGAGCGGGCTATCTCGTCCTGCATAAAATGATGCTCGATAGCTTTTACCGAGCCGCCCATTACATCTATCTTCTCTATCAGCTTCCAGGCAGCAGTTTCTACCTCGTTGGTAAGCGTTTCTACATAATAGCTGCCGGCCAGTGGGTCTACGGTATCTGTGGCACCGCTTTCGTAGGCCAGTATCTGCTGAGTGCGTAGCGCCAGTGATGCCGCTTCCTCGGTGGGTAGCGACAATGCCTCATCATATCCATTGGTATGCAGCGACTGCGTGCCACCCAGCACCGCCGATAGACCCTGGAGCGTAACCCGCACTATGTTGTTCTTAGGCTGTTTTGCTGTGAGCGTGCTGCCGCCGGTCTGCGTATGGAAGCGCAGCATCTGCGCACGTGGGTCGGTAGCGCCAAGCTCTTTGGTGATGGTTGCCCACATTCTCCTGGCCGCCCTGAACTTGGCTACCTCTTCAAACAGGTTGTTATGGGCATTGAAGAAAAAGGAAAGGCGCTGGGCAAATACATTTATATCAAGCCCTTTGGTAATGGCAGCCTGCAGGTAAGCCTTACCATTGGCCAGGGTAAATGCCAGTTCCTGCACCGCATTGGCACCCGCTTCACGGATATGATAGCCGGAGATGGATATGGTGTTCCACTTGGGTACCTCTTTACTGCAATACTCAAAAATATCAGTGATCAACCGCATAGACGGCGCTGGCGGATAAATATAGGTGCCGCGCGCTGCATACTCTTTCAGTATGTCGTTTTGTATAGTGCCGGATATCTTCTTTATATCTGCTCCCTGCTTTTTGGCGAGGGCTATATAGAATGCCAGCAATATGAACGCTGTGGCATTGATCGTCATAGATGTGGAAATGTCTGCGAGCTTAATATCTTTAAACAGCAGCTCCATATCCTGCAGCGAGTCGATGGCGACGCCTACCTTACCTACTTCCCCTTCAGACATGGCATGGTCTGAATCATAACCTATCTGTGTAGGCAGATCGAACGCTACCGACAGCCCACTTACCCCCTGGCTCAGGAGGAAGTGGTAGCGCTTATTAGATTCCTCGGCTGTGCTGAAACCTGCATATTGCCGCATGGTCCACAGCCTGTCGCGATACATGGCTGCGTGTACGCCACGGGTAAAAGGAAACTGCCCTGGCAACTCATCCATCGGCACCCGCTCACAATACAATTCCTTAATTTCGATACCTGAATCTGTCTTTATAGTTTTTGTTTCCACTAAATGAATTTATTGTGTTTTTGCTATGGGTTTCACCCTATCATGTGTCGCGATGGGCTGCACCCATCGCTGATATATTACGCCCCTTTGGGGCTGCACTTATTTTTAACTTTAAGTTTTACTGGAACTCCCGACCTATCAACCAATCAACTAACCAACCAATCAACAAAAAACTACATCGCCCCATAAGTAAGCACCGTGCGTACCTCTGTATTTATGATCTCCAGCGCCATGTCGGTAGGTAGTTGTTCATCGGTCTTCAGGATGATGTCAGTTATACGGCTATACAGTTCTTTAGCCGGGGCATCGGGGTTCAGGGTTTTCCCTACCTGGTTGGCCATATTTATTTCCTGCTCTTTTACATTCTTCACCGTCTCCCACACATTGCGGGATACATATATCTGCTGCGACAGGTTGTGCTCAAATTCTGCCCGTATGCTAAAGCTGATGGCTGCCTGCAGATCGCGCACGGTCATTGATGAGTCGTAGATACGGGGCAATAGCTGCCGTGGGCTTATGCGCTCTATAAATACCACCAGCCGCTCATAAGCCTGTAGCCGCAACCGCAGCGTTATATCCTGCGCATCCTGGAACAAGGCTAATTGCTTGCGCTGGTTTTGCGACAGTAAAAACTTCTGAACGATCAGGTAACTGCTTCCTAAAACAATAAGTGCGGGTAGTGTGTATTTAAGTATCTCTAGTATTGTGGCCGTAATATTATCCATAACACAAAAATAAAGCGTTTAGCGGGTATGTGGCATAATTTTTAAACCCTTCAATTAAAATTAAACTTCATTTTATGGAAAAGCACGAAGCAATCAACGAGATATTAAACGACCTGGTAAAAATAAACAACGACCGTATTACTGGCTATGAGCGCGCTATAAAGGAATCAAAAGACCTGGACATAGACCTTAAAGCCATATTTGAAGAGATGATACGCCAGAGCACTGCCTATAAAGAGGAGCTTACAATATGCATACAGAACGATGGCGGCGTGGTAGAAGATGACACCACAGCTTCGGGCAAGATCTATCATGCCTGGATGGAGATCAAATCTACCTTTACAGATAGCGACCGCCACTCTATTCTTTCTGCCTGCGAATTTGGTGAAGATGCGGCACAGCGCGCTTACGAAGCCGCACTGGCATCTGATGCGCTAAGC
Organism: Bacteroidota bacterium; assembly: GCA_013285595.1. GTDB lineage: Bacteria > Bacteroidota > Bacteroidia > Chitinophagales > Chitinophagaceae > Nemorincola. Next base: position 10,306 of record JABDHF010000047.1, on the reverse strand, counting down.
GACCATGAAATAAGGCTGCTGGTAGAGGAAGAGAAGAACTCTTTGAAGAAATCGCACGACATGATAAAGAGGGAAAGGAATGCACACGAAGTGTTTCAGAAGTAATTTGCTGTTAAAGCAAACATAAGGGCTGCTCAAGTGGGGCAGCCTTTTTTTTAATGGGTACCGCATTCTACAGTTAGTGGGGCAAATGATAACCGCCAAAGCTCTGTTAAAGGAATAACTTATTAAATAACAGCATGCAATGAATATTAAAAAACAAATTCAAATTGGCAAAAGAATTGAATAGGTATTGGTAATTAAAAACAAATTTTATGATAGCTCAAACTGCAAATAGTGGCGCAAAGATAGAAACCATACCATTTATGAGTACCCTTTCTGATCGCCTGAACAAAGCGATGAAAGACGGCTATACTGCTAATATGAAAGTAACAAAGCAAGGCTTGTATGTAGAAGCTAAGGATAGAACATACACCCCTGCCGAAGTAAGAATAATAGACTTCTACCGTTTTGAAGGCCAGTCTGACCCTGCCGATAATGCTATCATGTATGTTGTGGAAACAGTTGATGACGTTAAAGGCACCCTGGTAGATGCCTATGGCGCTTATGCAGATGAGAACGTAAACAAATTTATGGCTGAGGTAGAGGAAATAAACAAGAAAGCTGTAAACAAGAATGCAGCTTAATCTATTGCCATTAATTTTCTTCTATTGGAAAGAATAAACGGAACTGGGCGCCCATGCCCGGTTCTCCGTGTGCCAGTATGTAGCCTTCATGATTGGCCATTATCCGCTGGCAGATAGCAAGGCCTATGCCTTTACCAGTATATTCTGACTCCTGCGTATGCAGGCGCTGAAATATCTGGAACATCTTAGAGATAAACTGGTTCTCAAACCCAATACCGTTATCGGAAACTGTGATCCGGTAAAACTTTTTATGCAGCAGGTTAGGATTAATAGACGATAGCTCATGCCCATTCATCACCTCACAGCTGATGATGATCACCGGTTTCACGCCTTCCCTGGTAAATTTCAGCGCATTATCCAGCAGGGCTTTAAATAGTATCTTCAGCTGGTTATCATATCCCCTTATGGTTGTTAAGGGCTGCACCTCTACTGAGGCCACTTTTGCTTTTATCTTATCATCTATATCAATGAGGATGTAGTGCAGCATCCGGTTAAGGTCTATCGTCGACTTCCGCTCATCGGTACTGGTGAGGCTGGTAAGCGCCATCAGGTCAGAGATCAGTAGCTGCATACGGTTTGCAGAGCTGTTAATGCGGCCAAGGATCGTTTTGTTATCCTGCTCCACGCTTCCAGTCTTCTGGTGCAGCAGCATATCGCTGAATACCTGTATTTTTCTTAGTGGCTCCTGCAGATCGTGAGATGCGGCATAGGCTATCTCCTGCAGCTCGCTATGAGACCTTTTGAGGTCTATGACCTTTGCCTGCAGCTCCTCCTGGAAACGGGTGCGCCCCCTGAATTCCTTTATCATTATGGAGAACAGGATAAGCGTAATGATACAAAACACTACTAATAGATATTGTAGCGTGGAAGTGGTAAGCTGCTGGTACAACTGCTCGCCTTTAAACCGCTCAACAAGCAATACATTTTCGCCATCGTGTATTTTTTTAAGCATGCGCGAGCACTCCAGCATCAATTGCCGACTGTCGAAGTAGTATTTTGATGGGCCCGGCTTAGTAGCCGTGTCTACATAAGCAATATTCTCACGGGCAGCTGCAATGCGCAACGCAGCGCTGCTCTTAAGCAGGCTTACATTATGCTGCTGCTGGGGGTTATCTGCAGTATTGACCGCTATTGCCTCTATAGAAGAATGAATACTATCTACCGCATTATTCAGGAACCGCAGATACATAGTATCGCGCGTTATCATGTAGCCTCGCTCAGAGCGGTCAATATCGCGGATGTGCAGCTCCATTTTGTAGAGCTTGGTAATAACCAAATTGGTATGGTCTACAAGGTCTGAGTAATTGGTAAACGTGGTAAACCTTTCCATAGAAAAAAGGGAAAGCGCCACCATAGAAATAAAGGAGACACTAAAAGCGATAATAATGAGCAGCAGCCTTTTTTTCATTGATTATCAAAACTACGTTTTGTAGAACAAATTCCTCAGGGAACTTAAAAAAATGACGTTGTTAAAATATTTATAAAAAACATGGAAACAATGAAATAATCATAAAAATATTGAAATAATGTCATTTACAAATTAAATAAATTAAATTCATCTAAAAAAAGAGTTTGGCGTCAACCTTGATTTACAGGCTATACATAACTGACACACTATGATAGCGCAACAACAGACTCAAAGGCAGCAATTAAAGATCCTTCCACAACAAATACAGTTACTCAACTTGTATTTCCTGAACTCATTAGAACTCCAGCAAAGGATAAAGAATGAGCTTGCAGAAAATCCATTCCTCGAAACTGCGGAAGAAAAGGCTACTGATGATGCCGATACCAAACTCTCTAAAGATGATGTACAGGATTATGAGGACTGGGATGAACATGGTTACGACGACTCGCCCGACTATAAGTCTGATTATCAAAACTATTTCGATGCAGAAGTAGCGCCTAATGCTGCAATAGTTAATGTATCTACTTTTAAGGAAGATGCAAAAGTGCAGTTATCTTTATTAGAGCTGAACGAAGAAGACCGTGCCACTGCAGAGTATCTGATAGATATACTCAATCCACAAGGCTTGATGGACCGCCCGCTGGACGAAGTGGCAGATGATATGTCTTTTCATTTTCAAAATGTAATAGAACTTGAAACTATAAAAAGAGGCCTGGCTATTGTTCAGTCGCTCGACCCTATTGGCCTTGGTGCATGCAGCATAAGGGAATGCCTGTTGTTGCAGCTGCAAACAATGAATACAAAGCGCCCCGACGTAAAGTGTGCTATACAACTGCTGGAGCATCATTATAACGACCTGATGCACCGCCAGTTTGAAAAAATGCATCATACGCTGAAAATTGATGATGAAGAGTTGAGAATGGTGCTCAACCTCATCGGCAGCCTTAAGTTTTACCCTGTAACCGAAATATCACGCGACGATCCGAAGAATACTATTATACCTGACTATATAATTACAGCATATGGAGACAATGTGCAGGTCGACCTTTATTCCAGCAGGTCAGGCTCTGTGTTCGTGAACCAGTCTTTATACAACCAGCTTTCCAGCCAGATAAGCAACAAAGACAAAACTGCTAACCAATATGTGAAAAGCAAGCTCAGCAGTGCACAGTGGTTTGTAAATGCGGTAAAGCAAAGAGAAGATACCATGCTGCGCATTATGAAATGCATAGTAGAGCTGCAGCGCGAATACTTTATAGATGGCGACATCAGGCTGCTGAAACCTATGGTGCTGCGTAATGTTGCCGAAATGTCTGGCATGGACATCTCTACCATCTCTCGCATTACCAGCAACAAATATGCTGAAACACACTTCGGGCTGCTGTACCTGAAAAAACTGTTCAGCGAAGGCATTGCAGACAAGAACGGAGAAGTGATCAGCAATAAAGTGATACAATCTGTTATTGGCGACGCGATACACGCAGAAGATAAAAAACACCCGTATACCGATCAGCAACTGGTAAACCTTCTATCGGGCAAGGGTTATAATATTGCCCGCCGTACAGTGGCAAAATACCGCGAACAAATGCAGATACCTATAGCGCAGATAAGGGCAGTATGGGCGTAATGCACCGTAATAAAATATAAAAATCATTGACAGGTAAACCAGTAATAATACAGCTGGTGAACCTGTCAATTTATACATTGATATTTAGTACGTTATATCTAATTTTTACATTAAAAAAGAATCGCCAAAAACATTAAATTTGACAAACACACAAACGAATATGCACAAAGTACTTGTAGTTGACGATGATAATGACATGTGCCTCCTTCTTACCCGCTTTCTCACCCGCAATGGCTACACAGTGTCCAGTGCAAACAGTGGGCAGGCTGCTATAGAGTGGATGAAGAAAAACAAGCCTGATCTTGTGCTATGCGACTTCAGGCTCGATGATATGACGGGCATACAATTGCTCGGCAAGATCAAGGAGGCGCACCCTGAGGCGGCAGTAATCATCATTACCGGCTATAGCGATGTGAAAGATGCCGTAGAAGTAATGAAACTGGGTGCGTACGACTATGTGACCAAACCCCTGTTCCCCGACGAGATATTACTGACCATTAAGAAGGCGCTTGCGGAAGAACCTGCCGGTACCACAGGAAGTACACCTTCAAAACCCGCTCAAAGCAGCAACGCTGCCACTACTGCTTCAAAAGCAAAAAGCGCTAACGACGGGAAATATATATTCGGCGACAGCCCTGAATTTGCAACTATAATCAAGCAAATCGACCTTGTAGCCCCTACAAACTTCAGCGTTATTATTTATGGCGAAAGCGGAAGCGGTAAAGAAGCTATTGCGCAGCAGATACATACCAAAAGCAAACGCGCCAATAAGCCATTCATAGCTATCGACTGCGGCGCCTTGTCAAAAGAGCTTGCAGGCAGCGAATTGTTCGGGCATGAAAAGGGTGCGTTTACCGGTGCGCTCAATCAAAAGATTGGAAGCCTGGAACTAGCAAATGAAGGCACCATTTTCCTCGATGAGGTGGCCAACCTTTCTTACGAGATACAAGTATCACTACTCCGAGTAGTGCAGGAACGTAAAATAAGGCGCGTAGGCGGTGTAAAAGATATAGACCTCGACGTCCGCATTATTATCGCCAGTAATGAAAGGCTGTGGGATGCTACCCGTACAGGTAAATTCAGGGAAGACCTTTACCACCGCTTTAATGAGTTTAGCATAGAAGTGCCGTCGCTCCGTGAGCGCAAGCAGGATATTATGCTTTTTGCACGCCACTTTCTCGATGTTACCAATGCGGAACTGGGTAAAGACGTAAAAGGCTTTACCAAAGAAGTAGAAGACGTACTGAATAACTATATATGGTATGGTAATCTCCGTGAGCTGAAGAATGTGATCAAGCGTGCTACCCTGCTTACCGATGGAGACCTGGTAGAATCGAAATCTTTGCCATTTGAGATCAACAATTTTTACAGGCTGCAATTTGAAGCTCCTGCTGCACCAGCGGCGGAAAAAGCAGATGGGCAAAAAACAAATGGCGCCACACCGGTATCGTACGAGAACAAGCTGAAAAGCGCCAACCTTGATGCAGAATATGATGTAATACTCGATGCGCTGAAGCAGGCAAACTTTAATAAAAGCAAAGCAGCCAAATTGCTGAACGTAGACCGGAAAACGCTATACAACAAAATGAGACAGTTCAAAGAGTTTAACATGGACTAATCCTGTAGTATAATATGACCATGGTAACAGAGCCCCAACCCGATACCAAAAAACAGGAGATGACCTACGAAATGCTTCAGAACATAGCTATGGGAGGCCCATCGCTTGTCGCTGTTATAAGTTCTACCGAGCTTAGGATAAGCTTTGTTAATGAGACATTTGGAAAGAAGCTAGGTTATACTAATCAAGACCTGGTAGAAACAGGCCTGCTGTTTACCGATCTGCTGGAAGAATATATGATAGACCGGCTGCGGTACCAGCTCAATAACTGCAAGGAAAATGTTGACGCCCGCTCCCGCTATGTGATCTATAAGCTAAAGGCTAAAGATGGCAGCACACACTGCTTTAATTTATACGCTAGTCCGCTGATTGACGGCACTGGTGAAATGTATCACCTGGTGTTGCACCCCGATCTTTCGCGGTGGGATATGCCTTTTACCTCTTTTAATTCAAGAGAGCTTTTCCTGGAGCATTTCAATAGCGATTCGTTTGGCACTTTTGAATGGCTCATTGAGGTTGATAAGGTATTCTGGTCTACCGGGGTTTATAGGATATATGAGATAGACGATGTGCACCAGCAGATAAACAATGAGTTTGCAGCCTCGTTTATTCACCCGGATGACAAGGCGAGAACTACAGCTGAAATGACAAAAGCGCTTGAATCGGGCGAAGATATAACGGTAGAATTCAGGATAATCACCGCCAAGAATAATATCAAGATCTTGCATTCTATCCTCAGGGTTATCAGGAATAAAGACGGGAAAGCAGTAAAATTTGCCGGGAGCATAAGAGATGTTACAGACCAGCGGCAGATAGAGCAAAACCTGAAAGACAAAGTGGAAGAGCTGCATCACTCTAATAAAGAGCTGGAAGAGTTTGCCTACGTTGCCAGCCACGACATGCAGGAACCACTGAGGAAGATAACTACTTTCAGTGACAGGCTTTCTGAAAAGTATAAAGATGTGCTGACCGGCGATGGCCTCATGTACTTGTCGCGCATGACGGCTTCTGCCGAAAATATGCGCTCACTGATCAACGATCTGCTTGAATTTTCAAGGATATCCAAGACCGGCCAGCCGTTTGAAATGGCTAATCTCGACTTAATTCTGCGCCAGGTAAAAACTGATCTTGAGTTAACCATTGAAGAAACCGGAACAGTAATTAACAGCAATAAGCTACCTAAGATAGACGCAGTAACATCGCAGATGAAACAGCTTTTTGCCAACCTGATCACTAATGCCATAAAGTTTCATAAACCCGATGTATCGCCGGTCATTAATATTGAAGCATCAGTACTTACCGCCGAGGAAAAACAAAGGTACGAGCTGGCAAAAAACGTTAGTTACCATAAAATAGAAGTTACAGATAATGGAATAGGATTTGAAAGTGAATATGCCATTCGTATCTTCCAGGTATTCCAGCGGTTGCATGGCAAGTCGGAATACCCGGGGTCAGGCATTGGCCTGGCTATTTGCAAAAAGATACTGGAATACCACCAGGGGTTGATTTTTGCGGAGAATATGCCCGACATGGGAGCACGCTTCACCTTTATACTGCCCGATCATCAAAAGAATAAAGAAAACTTATGAACCAGCACAGCGATGCCACAATACTGATAATTGATGATGATGAAGATGACTTTATAATTACCAGTGAATATATACAGTCTATCCCGGGCAATTCCTTTAATATCAGCTGGTGCAAAAGCTATAACGACGCTATAAAGGAACTGCATAGCGCCAAAAAAGACCTCTACTTTGTAGATTACCGCCTTGGCGCCAAATCAGGCGTCGACTTTCTAAAAGAGGCGCTCAAGCTCAACTTTGAAGAACCCATAGTGCTGCTTACCGGAAAAGGCAATTATGAGGTAGATATACAGGCCATGCAACTTGGCGCCGTAGACTACCTGGTAAAAACAGAGCTTACGGTAGAAAAAATGGAGCGCTGCATACGCTATGCCCTGGAGCGGGCGGCAACCCTAAAAGCGTTGAAAGCCAATGAACGCAAGTACAGGAGCATCTTTGAGAAATCGAAAGATGTGGTTTTTGTGGCCGACTATGCCCTGAACTTTAAAGATGTGAATGAGGCGGTAAAGGGCCTGCTCGGGTATGATAAGGACGAGGTGCTGGAAATGAACCTCAGTAACCTGATAGACCAGGCGCAGCACAAAAAATTTCTGCAAAACGCTATACAACACAGGAACGATGTGAACGACTGGGAAGTAATATTGAACACAAAAGACGATGAGAAGAAATACTGCATACTCACCGTAACACTGGAAGAAAGCGATAAAACAGATGGTTATGTGCAGGGCATAATACATGACATCACCAACTTGAAAAAGGTGGAGAAGGCCACGCTGCAGGGCGAGAAACTAGCTGCCGCAGGCAGGCTGGTACGCACCATAGCCCACGAGGTGCGCAACCCCCTCAACAACATAACACTATCTGTAGAGCAACTGCAGCAGGATATTAAAGAAGAAGGTGCGCAGCTATACATGAATATCATTCAAAGAAATGGTAAACGTATCAGCGACCTTATCAGTGAACTGCTCAATACCTCGCGCCCATCAGAAAACACACTATCTGATCAAATACTTCAGAACATACTCGATGATGTGATCGCAGCATCTATTGACAGGCTTACGTTAAAGCACATCAAGCTACAGGTAAGCTACCCCAGTGGTGTACAAGTGATCAGTGCAGACCGTGAAAAGCTGAAACTGGCGCTGCTCAATATCGTGATCAATGCAGTGGAAGCTATGGAAGAGCAGGTAGGCCAGTTGTCTATCTCACTACAGAATATCAACAACAATGCCGTAGTAATGATAGCCGATAATGGGAGTGGCATAAGCGATGAGAACATATCGCGTCTGTTTGAACCCTATTTTACACAAAAAAGGAATGGTATGGGGCTAGGCCTCACCTTTACGCTAAATATACTACAGGCGCATAAAGCAGCCATCGAGGTCTCTTCGCAGCAAGGCAAGGGTACTACGTTTACCATTACGTTTCCGTTAGCATAAGAGCACTTACCTGTTGAAAGAGAAGATAGCGGTATCTGCGTTTTCTTTACCCATTATTGTGTCTTTTAGTATCTCTGCAGCTATGAGGCTGAAGGTAATGCCATTACCCCCAAAACCCAGCGCAAAATAGGTATGCGGCCGCTCCCGTATAGAGCCGATGTAGGGCAACCCATCTTTGGTAGATGCAAAAACACCAGCCCAGTAAAAGTCGGGGCGAATAGAGATATTAGCAAACTTTTTATTAAACGATTCTGTAAGTAGCGCAGCCTTTCTTTTTATCTGTGAGTCGCGCAGATGGGGATCAGAAAAGTCATCATCAAGCCCACCCATAATTATCCTGTTGTCATCCGTTACTCGCATGTAGGTATAGGGTTCCTTGGTTTCCCAGATCAGGCTGCGCTTATACCAGATGTCTTGCTTTGGCACCGGCTCACTTACCAGTGCATAGGTAGATTGCAGCTGCGCCACTTGCCTGGGTATATATTTCAGCGATTCATACCCACAGGCCATTACCACCTTTTTGGCATTTACGGTATAACCGGTGTCGGTATGCAGCACCACATGGCGTGGCTTATACTCCATGTTGGTGACCGTTGTATTAGAGCTTATGCTATGGCCTTTATCAGCGCAGTTTTGCAATATCTTATGCACCATCAGGTAAGCATCTATAGTACCACCTTCAGCAGAAAGAATAGCGCCGGGCGCATTAAAGCCAAAATCTTCCTTTATGTCAGCAGGCTCCAGCCACTTCACTTTAAAGCCATGCCTCTTCCGCAGCTCAAGCTCTGTTTGCAGATCCTCCACATCTTTTTTATACGATGCATATTGCAGGCTGGGAATTATTCGGAAAGCCAATTCCGGACTTAGCTCAGCACATATATCTTTTAGCTTGTATATCGCGTCAAGGCACAGTTTATAGCTTTTTACTGCGTTTTCTTCGCCTATTTTACCGCATAGTTTACGCAATGGGGTATCTATCTCGTATTGCAGCAGCGCAGTGCTTGCAGCAGTGCTGCCCATGCCTGCGTGGCGCCTGTCGAGTACTGCGACAGAAATATCGTGGCCACATAAGTAGTGGGCAATTAACGCGCCACTTATCCCCGCACCTATAATGGCAACATCCACCTTTATATGTTCCTGCAAGGAAGAAAAAGCGGTAAGCAAGCCATTTTTTATGAGCCAGTAAGGATAATGAGAGCGCAGATCCATCAGCAGTAATTTATACCTGCATGAAAGTAAGCAACTCGGCTGTTTAATTGAGCATTAGCCGCAAATATGGTGGCACAGTATTTTTTACTGTCTAGGAAAATAAAACACCATGAGATCACTATTGTATATCATCGCAGTTATCCTGATCATAGGCTGGATACTGGGCGCATTTGTATATAGCGCCGGCTCCATTATCCATATATTGCTGGTACTGGCAATTGTATCGTTATTGTTAGGCTTTATAAGAAGGGGTACGGTAGATTAACATCTGCTACCCTTGTCTTTCTATATACGCTTCCCTTTTTTTTGAGCTATGGCCTAAAGCCATAGCTTTTTCGTTGGGGTTTAGCAAGTAATACCACGCGCAGGACATCAGGCCGATAAACAGTACAATCTCAGCAATAAGGGATGATTATAACTCAGGAAACTGCCTGTTGAGCTCAGACATGCTAATTGGCTTTTCAATAACGCGGAATAACGACCCTACAGGCATTTGTGGCACTGTAGTATGGAAAGCACTGATCAATACAATATAAGTATCAGGAAAGTTAGTTGCAAACTGGGGCGCAAGGTCCCACCCTACCCCATCTGGCAGGTTATTGTCAAGGAATAATATCCTGGGGTGCATAGTACTCAAAATATCCTTCCCTTCACTTAATGTATGCGAAACGATAACCTCATAATTTTTTCTAACGAAATAGTCTTTTAGTAAGAGGCATAAGTCTGTTTCATC
>JABDHF010000046.1 GCA_013285595.1 Bacteroidota bacterium | reverse complement strand
GCAGCTATTTCAGAAGCTTGCCGGCGGCGGCACGATAGTAATGAGTGGGCTGTTACTGGCTGATAAAGAGATAATTGTGGATGCGGCCACAGCAGCAGGCTTCCATTTTGTTAAAATAAGCGAGCAGGCAAACTGGATAGCTTTGTTATTTGATAAGAAGAAATAATACCCGTAATTTGCCTGTAATTGTGTATAACTATTCTCTACCTACCTATTAGGATATGTGATAAAGAACGTTTATTTTTGTTTTCCTCATTAATTTTTATATAGTAATGAATATTGCAATTTTACTCATTTTAGCTTACTTGATCGGTTCCATTCCTACAGCAGTATGGGTAAGCAAATGGGTTTATGGAATAGATATCCGTGAGCATGGCAGTGGCAATGCAGGCGCTACAAATACTTTCAGAATACTGGGTACCAAAGCAGGTTGCGGCGTGATGCTGGGCGACATGCTAAAAGGCTTCCTGGCTGTAAAACTATCGATCCTCTCCCCGTTTGTATGGACCAGTGAGCCATTTGTAAACCTGCAGATATTTCTTGGGCTTGCAGCAGTGGTAGGCCATATCTTCCCTATATGGGCAGAGTTCCGTGGTGGCAAGGGTATCGCTACTTTATTTGGCATGATCCTGAGCATACAGCCGCTGGTGGCGGTGAGCCTTGTAGCGGTGTTTGTGATGATGCTGTTCCTTACGCGCTATGTATCGCTCAGCTCTATTACCGCCAGCATTGCTTTTCCGCTGCTGATACTGTTTATCTTTAACGAGCACGAGATCGGGTACAGGCTTTTTGCTATATCCACGGCTTTTCTTGTAGTGCTCACGCACCATAAGAATATAAGCCGCCTCATTAGCGGTAACGAAAATAAAGTGCCTTTCTTCCGCAAACGCAGAACGCGTGGCGATAGGGACTAACATCTTTTGTCATCTACAACTGCTCATATCCGTATATCATTTCTAAAAAAGCTGCTCAGCTATTTTAGCCCTACGTCGCTCAGGCGTGGTAAAGGAGATGGAAACCAACACCTGGAGCTATTTCTTTATCATGGCAGGTTGCAACTGGTAACCAACGACGCTGTATACTCAGATGGCGATAAATACCTGCCGGCAATTGCCGCGGTAAAAGACCTGAAAGAATTTCTACCCTCGGTAAAAACCACCCTGATGCTTGGTGGCGGCCTGTGCAGCATGGTGCAGGTAATGCAGCAAAAGGGTTATCATCCCCACTTTACGGTGGTGGAAAAAGATAAGGTAGTGCTGCAATGGGCTATGGAGTTATTCTCTGCAAATGATGGTATTAAAATAGACCCGGTTTGCAACGATGCCCAGGTATATATGCAGCGCAATACGGCGAAATACGATCTTGTGTTTGTAGATGTATTTAATGGCAGGATAGTGCCGGTATTTGTATGCAGCATCCCCTTCCTGCAGCAATGCCGCGATAGCATTGCGCCAAAAGGCCACCTGGCGCTTAACTATATCATCAACGACAAGATAGAGTGGGCGGTAGTAAAGAATAACTTTGCTGCTGTTTTCCCGGACTATCATGTTATAGACCTGGGTATAAACCAGATACTGATAGCATGACGTAGTTAACCCCAAAAAAACGAAACCACGCCTGACACCGGAAAAGTGTGCTGACGTGGTATCTACGAGATCATTTTATCTATTATAGTTCCAGCTTGGCGCTTTGTATGCGCAGTACTTTACGGTTCTTTTTCTGTACCCGCATTTTTTCCGGTACCAGCTTCAGTATTTCGTCCATAAGGCTTTGCAATACGCTCATGCGCACAAAGTGGCCGTTGGTCACCAGGCTTATTTCGCGCACAGGTTCCGGCGCTTCGAAATACCGTATGCGCTCTATCTGGTCTTCGGTAAACTCAAGCGTAGCCAGCTCAGGCAATACAGACATACCACCGTTTTTCTCCACCATCTTACGTAGTGTTTCCACGTTGCTTGATTCGTAGCGGTAAGGCCTTTCAGCCTGCAGCTTTTGTATCTGGTCGCTGCACAGGTTTATGATCTGGTTGCGCATGCAGTGTCCTTCATTCAGCAGCCATATACGGTCCAGCGCTATGTCAGACGGAATGATCATGCGTTTCTTCAGCGCCTCTTCTCCATCGTGAAAATAACCCACGAATGGCTCATAAAACAGCGGATACTCCTTTATGTTGTTTTCCTCAAGCGGTGTGCTGAGCAGTGCAGCATCTATCTCGTTATTGCGCAGTGCGGTGATGATCTGGTTGGTTTCCATTTCCTTCACCTGCAGCTTCATAGAGGGAAAGTTCTTTGCATAATTTTCAAGCAAGCCGGGCAGTATGTTTGGCGCCACAGTAGGTATAGCTGCAAACTTAAAGGTACCCGATAGTATTTTTTGCTGGCCCTGTATCACCTCGTGTATGCGCTCGCACTCTGCAAGGGCTATGCGTGCCTGCTCTACTATCATGGTGCCCATATCGGTAACGGCTATGGGGTGCTTGTTGCGGTCAAATATCTTTACGCCCAGCTCGTCTTCCAGCTTTTGTATCTGCATGCTGAGGGTGGGCTGCGTAACAAAACATTTTTCTGCTGCGGAAACAAAACTTTTATAGGTAGCAACAGCTACAACGTATTCTAGTTGTGTGATGGTCATGATATAGCGATTAGGTTGCAAATATACAATTTACAATGATATAGTCAAAATCTATGGGGCTTCTTAAGGGCTTTATTTTAAAATTAACAGTCTATGTAAAAACGAAAATAGCCGGACGGATCCGGCTATTTGAAGAAAATAATATAAAAATAATTAATCATTTTTCACCTCGGTAGTAGTGGTATAAGTACGGCTAACCTGCGATTTAGATGAGTTATTACCACGGAATGCCATCATTAATATAATTATCAACACTACTATACCTGCTATCCATACCCAAGGCTGGCTATACCACGCATTTGGGTCAACGGCGGGCGCAGTGGTGGCGCTGCTGTTAGATGTATGGGTTTCGGTAGATGTGGTCGTAGAGCCATCTTGCGCAATAGCATAAAAGCCGGTTACAAGGGCAAATACTAGAAGCGGTAGTTTGTAACGGATGCTGTCAATAACTGTTTTCATGGTAGTGAGTTTTTTTGTTCAACTGTATACATATCAAAATGGTGCCACTGATAAACAATATCAGTGGCACCATTCGGTAAACACCCTCGAAATATATTTAGTGGTGAGTAAGATCGTGATGAGTAGGCCGGTTGTCTGCCCAGTAACGATAGGTGACAAACAGCATACCGGCAGAGATAATGCCAAATAAAACGTAAGGAACAAAATTGCTATAAATGTTTACTACATGTTTGGGTACGTATAAATTGTAGGCCGATTCGGGGAGTGTGTCCTTCAGGGTTTCCTGCGCGTGTGCAAGTACAGAGCTGAATATAATGGCGATGAAAGCAAATACAGTTATTGATGCCTTGGTGATCTTTTTCATAGTATTGGTTTTAGTAGTTTATGTATAAAAAAATACAAAAAGAATGCCAATATGCGTGGCGGACTGTTAAAAAAGAAGGAGAAGAAGTCTCGCGCAAAGGCGCAAAGACGCAGCTTACGTGTGTGAAGTTTTAAAACCGCAAAGCGGTAAGCCCAATGAGACTTAGAGTATAAATGGTTTAGCTATTACGACCGGTAAGCGTATACCAGCATTTCCTCCAGGTATTTGCGCTCATTGCTCAGGCGGGGCACTTTGTGCTGGCCACCCAGCTTGCCCTTGTCTTTCAGCCATTGCTTAAAGCCGTCTTTAGGCATTTCGTGTACTATGGGCATGCGCAAGGCTATGTCTTTGTGGCGCTTGGCTTCGTAGTCTGAATTAATGGCCTGCAACGACTTATCGAGCAGGGTAGTAAATGTCTCCAGTGAAACGGGCAGATGGTCGAATTCTATTACCCACTCGTGGGCGCCATTGCTCTGGCCGGTCATGTATACGGGTGCTGCGGAATAGTCGACCACTACAGCGCCGGTCTCAGCGCAGGCTATGGCAATAGCATTATCAGCATTGTCTACGATCACCTCTTCGCCAAATGCATTGATAAAATGCTTCAGGCGGCCTGTTACTTTTATACGGTAAGGCGCCAGTGAAGTAAACTGCACGGTATCGCCCACCAGGTATCGCCAAAGACCGCCATTGGTGCTGATAACGAGTGCATAATTTTTATACAGCTCCACCTCCTTCAGCGTGAGGGTACGCGGGTTTTCCTTGCCATTTTCTTCCAGCGGCATAAACTCATAGAAGATACCGTGGTTAAGGAACAGCAACATGCCCTCCTCATCATCCCTGTCTTGCGCTGCGAAAAAGCCTTCAGATGCATTGTAGGTTTCACGGTAGTACATGAATGGCGACGGGATGAACTGCTCAAACTGCCTGCGGTATGGGGTAAAGTTGACACCGCCATGTATATACAGCTCCATATTGGGCCATATGTCCAGCAGGTTGTTGGTACCGGTGATCTCGAATATCCTTTTTATCAGCACAATGGTCCAGGTAGGCACACCGGCAATGTAGGTCACATTTTCGTTGATGGTGCTGTGCGCCATGCGCTCTATCTTTTCTTCCCACTCCGTCATCAGCGCTATAGATAGCTCTGGCAGGCGGAACAGTTGCCCGGCAAAAGGCATATTTTGCAGCATTACAGCCGATAGATCGCCAAAAAAAGATGCGCCATTCAGCTGGTTTACCTGGTGGCTGCCGCCCAGCAGCAAACATTTCCCCGAGGTGATATTTGATTGTGAGTTTTGCCGCAGGTACAGGGCCAGCACATCTTTGCCGCCCCTGAAATGGTTATCGTCGAGCGACTCTTTACTAACTGGTATGAATTTGCTTTTATCACTCGTCGTTCCGCTCGATTTTGCAAACCAGGTAATAGGCGATGGCCATAAGATATTCTGGTTCCCTTCCAGTATGCGGTGTATGTAGGGCTTTAGTGTTTCGTAATCATTGATGGGTACATTTTTCTGAAAGTCGGATATACTGTCTATATGCTCAAATTTGTATTTCTTCCCGTATTCGGTAAACTGTGCCGACCCTACCAGGTGGTTAAATACCTGTTGCTGTGTATCTATAGGGTTATGCATAAAATTGTCTATCGCGCTTTGGCGCAACTTGATAAAACCTTTGAATGCAGGACTGATAATGCTCATGTTGGTTAATTAGTTGATTGGTTGATAGTGTAATAGGTTGGAATGTTGATAGGTTGTAGCGTAACCAAAGGTTTTACTTCAACGGTGCATTTTGAGGGTTTAAATAGTCTTTTCTTCTCAGCACGAAATTCTGTCCAAGATACACTTTTCTTACCTGCTCGTCTGCTGCAAGCTCTTCTGCGGTACCGGCCTTTAGTATCTTACCTTCAAACAGCAGGTAAGCACGGTCTGTAATAGATAAGGTTTCCTGCACATTATGATCGGTGATCAGTATGCCTATGTTCTTATATTTAAGCGTAGCTACTATGCTTTGTATGTCTTCTACGGCTATAGGGTCTATACCTGCAAAAGGCTCATCGAGCAGTATAAATTTAGGATTTACCGCCAGGGCACGCGCTATTTCGGTACGCCGCCTTTCACCACCGCTCAGTACGTCGCCATTGCTTTTGCGCACGTGGGTCAGGTGAAACTCTTCCAGCAGCTCTTCCAGCTTGGCTCTTTGCTCTGCGCGGCTCAGCTTTGTCATTTCCAGCACGGCAGAGATGTTATCCTCTACAGACAGCTTTCTGAAAATAGACGCCTCCTGCGGCAGGTAACCTATGCCCATCTGGGCGCGCTTATACATGGGCAGTTTGGTAATATCCTGATCGTTAAGGCATACCGTGCCCTGGTCGGGCTTTACGAGGCCCACCACCATGTAGAACGATGTGGTCTTACCCGCACCGTTTGGCCCCAGCAGGCCCACTATTTCTCCCTGGTTCACATCAAACGACACATTGTTGACAACTGTGCGCTTGCCATATTGCTTTAAGAGTCCCTGGGTGTATATTCTCAATTCCCGCCTTTTGGACAAAAATAACAAACATACAGGAATATAAAGAGGGAATGGGGTGAATGAAAGCGTAAGGTTGTGCTAAAAATATTATGTTATTTACGTATGGCTTCCAGTATTTTAGATGCCGCCAGCGAAAAAAGCCCAAGAATGATGCCGGAGAAGATACCTATGAAAGGCCCTATCAGCAGCATAGACTGCTGTATAGAAAGGCCAAGTTCTGCATTCATCTTAGCATATTGCCCCGCCTCAGCTGTATGGTGGGCAATATAAGTATCTGCATATTTCATATGCAACCCCGTCACCCACACACAATTTAACAGGCTTACCAGGAACCCATGCAGGAAGTAGCTACGCTCTGCATTTTTGCCTATCAGCCACGCACAAAGCAGGAAAATAAGCAGCCAGAGAAACTGTTCCAGCTTTGGCGAGTTCCAGGTGAGGGTTGCAAACCCCATTGCCAGCCCGAATAATGACAATGCCAGTATGAGTTTCCAGTTCATAATTACCTTGTTAGGTATTAAAAATCGTGAAAAATGATGAGAACAGGACAAAAGAAGCACAATATTTGTGCATTCTGCATCTTTTTCCGCAAGGATGAGCATGTAGAGGGTACTTTCTGCCCAAAGTCTTGACTTTTAAAATTATTTTGAGTTATCTTAGCGCAAAGATCAATTATGAAAAAAGTCTTTTTTTCAGTTTTAATATTAATTAGTTGTTTCGCTATATTCTCCGGGTGTAAGAAAGACTCATCCAATGCTACTACTATTAATCCATACCTGACCGCAAATGTTAACAGCCCTGCGGTGGGGAAATTTACGTTTACCTCTGCTACCGTTGTACCATCTGTTGTAGATACGCAAACGCACGATACTACTATGGCGCTTGTAATTACTGGCGACATTGCCAATAACGTAACGTTTGGTGATAAAATAGTATTGACCGTGGCCAAATATAAAAAAACGGGGGGTGTCTTCTCCATCGTAATGGGGGAGGCGGGCGCTGCATATATACATGCCGGCACTCCTGACGTGGCTACAGGTGGTGTAGTAGCTATCACCGGTATTTCTGCCAATAGCATTATCGGGTATTTTTCATTTACCACAAACAGCGGCACCTCTGTTACCAATGGGGAGTTTAGTGTGGGCAAGCCTTACTAAGCACTTGGCTTGTGCGCTATACGAAAATACCATCATTGAGCGTTATCTTCAGAGCAGGTGATCTTATGAAACGGCTTATTATCTCCATTCCTATATTTGTGTGCATTGCATTTGGCGCGTGTAAAAAGGTACATGGCCCCGCCAATGGCAAAAGTGTGCAGCTGAATAATAACCTGGACTCTACGGTAACTATGAATGCCGCTATAAATGGCGATCTGTGGCATACAGACTCAGCATTTGGCTACATAGTGAAACCGGCAGGAAACGACAGTACATTGCAAAGTCTTTCCATAACGGCTGAGCAAAAGCTTAACGGTAATTCCACCACCATAGCTTTTACTATAAACACATATACAGGGCCTAATACTTACATTATCAACCCGCCATTTAATACGGCCACCTACTATGTAGGCACAGAGCGCCACTACGCTACAACCGGCCAGATAGTCATAGCTTCAGATACTGCCTATGCACTGATAGGGACGTTCAATTTTAAGGCTGATGGCTTTTTTATTGACAACGGGCAGTTTAATGTAGCAAAGCCTTAGGCGCCGTTTATCGTTCATTCATTTTTAATACAACGTGAAAATTTAACCGAGACGCGTGTATTTATTGCATCTATCATTGATGCTATAATATTCACATTGAAAACATACAGGAAGAAATGTCTGGGTCAAATAGGATTATACCGTATTAGCGCAAACAAAATATGCCACACTTGAAAAGTGTGGCACATTTATCTTTATTAGGATTATACCGTATTAGCGCAAACAAAATGTGCCAAACTTCAAAAGTGTGGCACATTTATCTTTATCGTAGTGTATGAAGAAGCTTATTTTATTTCCGGGTGCGGTGGCGGCGGGTTGTCTGATCCTGACTCATCGCCGTTGGCTGCACGGTAAGTAACAATGTTCTCGTCACCGGCCTCACCATACTTGAAAATGAAGCGCTGGCGGCTGATGTTATTCTTCTCGCTCATGTATTCTATCACTGCATTTACATGCTCCCATGAGTGTTGCTCTTTTATCTTGCTGCCGCTGCCGCCGCCCAGTATTACTACTTTACAAGTAGGGCTTGCCTGCATCTGTGCTGCAAGCACGGCCAGTTGCGCTTCCATGCCGGTGCTTATGTGCGTGGTGTTGGTAAACAGCAGTGTGCCGGCGCCCAGGTTGCCACATGGGTTGTTTGCCTTATTGTTGCTGGTGTTGTTATTTACCTCTTTGCAGGCATCGGGGCATGGGCACTTGCCTACACCGTCGGCATCTACCGGCTGGCACTCTGTAGGGGTAATAAGCTGCTTGTCCTTATAGTCAGGTACGCCATCGCCATCTGTATCCAGCGGGCAGCCGTGTGCATCTACAGCTACACCTTTAGGTGTTTTAGGGCAGCGGTCAAACTGGTCTGTTACGCCATCGCCATCCTCATCAGGCAATACCGGGTTAGGCAGTATCATATGGCGCGGGTAGGATAGTTCGCTGTAGGCATGATCCAGCGGGTTGATCCAGTAAAGCGGCTCTACAGACTTTTTCTTTGTGTTCAGGTTATAGTTAACGGTGAACGATACATAGTTGATATCGTCGGTGCGGCGCCCCTGCGATACGGTATTGCCCAGCGGCTTGCCAAAGCGGGACCCATCAAGATAACCATCGGACGGGAAGGTATAGCGCTCTTCCAGCTGCAGGTTGAATTTCTTGTTAAGCTTGTACTGTACGCCTGCGCCTACACTTGGTGCAAAATCGAGTGTTTTGTGGTCGAGTATCTGGGAGCCGCCACCATTATCTGCCGGGGTCTCATACGACTTATCCATTTTGCTTTGCAGCGCCTTGCGTATTTTCTTTTGTTTATCGGCGGTGTTGGTAACAATAGTGCTGAACGGGTAAGCGGCATAATTGCCATCCAGTGCGTTTACCCTTGTTTTATATCCCAGTGCGCCTATACCGGCATAGCCAAAGAAAGAAATAGAGTTGCGGGCATGGTGAAAGTTAATGTTGTAAGCATTGAACATAAGGTCCAGCGATAGCTGCGATGCTTCCATTCTTATAGCACGGTATATCTGGTCGGGGCGCTGTGTGCCCACTGCGTAGTAGCTGGGCACATAACCGAAGGTAGTATAAGGGGCATCGTAGCTGGTGGTAGGCTGCCTGTCCAGGCTTTTAGCAACGCCATATATGTATTGCATTCTGAGCGAAAAGATGTAGCCCAGCGACTTGCGCACATTAATGTTCAGCCCACCCCCACCTTTTTGCCAAAGGAATAGGGTGGGTACATTGCCAATAAGATTATATAGTCCCAGTCCGCCGCCTATTTCCCACTGGTTGCGTGGCTTTGGTGGAAAGATCTCCTGGTGGTCTATGTATTTATGAAACTGTTTTCTGCGAAATTTAGGATAGTATGCTGAGTCTAAAACATCGTAATTTTTACCCCGGTAAGTCATGTCGCGGTTAGACCATTGGAGCGATGGCGGGTGCGCACCCGTATCTGTGGCTGCCGGCTGGCTTTCCTGCGCTAATAACGGTTGTGCAATTATTACAGATAATACAGACAAACAGGCCATTAATAAGTACTTTCTAACGAGCATAGCAAATATTTGTATTTTGCATTTTGTTATATATTGCACAATATACGTTTGGTAAAGGTATATAGGAGCCATTCAAAAAACAAACAACCCCTAAAATTAACAGTGATTTTACTATTTTATTGTCCAGGGAACAATGACAGAATAAAGTTCGTTAAGTTAAATAGTTATTTTTCTTTTGTGCAAGATGCAAAATCTGCGAATAGAACCTATTTAAAGACTTTTGCAACGTAGCAGAAACGGAAAAGAATAGTTAAATTAGTGAACTTTACTTCTGTCATTGCTCCCTAAATCATTGTGCCAATAAAAATATGACGCGAATAAAATTCTTATTTCGACTTTTACATTTTTATACGACCCCGGATATTCATGGAACTGGTAAATAAAGTAATAGGCACAGAATTATCGTTGTTTGAAAAAAAGTTTACCGAGAGTGTAAAAAGCACTAACCATTTACTGGACCGCATCATGCGGTTCATCATCAGGCGCAAGGGTAAGCAGATGCGCCCTATGTTCGTTTTCCTGTCCGCTAAAATAGCAGGGGAGATCAACGAAGTCTCCTATCGTGCGGCATCGCTGATAGAATTGCTGCACACGGCTACACTAGTGCACGACGATGTGGTAGACAATGCCATGAAGCGTAGAGACTTTTTCTCAATAAATGCCCTCTGGAAAAATAAGATAGCAGTGCTGGTAGGCGACTACCTGCTATCGAAAGGCCTGCTGTTATCCATAGACAATGGCGATTATAAGATATTGCAGATCACATCGCGGGCAGTAAAGGAAATGAGCGAAGGGGAACTGCTGCAAATAGAAAAGGCCCGCAAGCTGGATATTGACGAGAAGATCTATTTTGAGATCATCCGCGCCAAAACTGCATCGCTGCTGTCGTCGGCATGTGCTGCGGGTGCCTACTCTGCAACCGGCGACGATGCAGTAACCGAGCGTTTTCGCACTTTTGGTGAAAAGGTAGGGATAGCTTTCCAGATAAAAGATGACCTGTTCGACTACGGCCAGGACAATATAGGCAAGCCCACCGGCATAGACATCAAAGAAAAGAAAATGACCCTGCCGCTCATCTATACCCTGCAACATGCTGACAGCGCCACCAAGCGCAAGATCATCTATATAGTAAAGAACAACAGCACCGATCGCAGCAAAGTAGACGAAGTAATAGCCATAGTGCAACGCTCAGGCGGCATAGCCTATGCCGAAGAAAAGATGAAGCAATACAAAGAGGAGGCGTTGCAAATATTATATACCTACCCCGATACACCTGCACGGCGGGCAATGGAGGAATTAGTAAACTACGTAATTGACAGAAAGTACTGATCATCTTAAAACGCACCTCAATACGTGATTTGGGAACTATCTGATCTTCAATTTGAGCGGTTCTAAAGTGCGCGTCGCACACTCCGGACAAGTCACCTTTATGTCCACAAACTCCATCACCGTTCCCGCAGGAGCATCCTTTATCTGCTGCAAAATATCTTTGGTCAGGAAAATACCGTTTACATGTATGGTAGCAGCGCCCTTGTCTGAGCTTATTTTAAAAGTGTACTCTTTGATACTGTACGGATAACAATAGAGCGATTTTGCAAAGGCCAGCTTTAGCGTCTGCTGCATCAGTATGTCTTTCCTCGCAGCTTCGGTGCCCTGTATAGTGCCCACCCTTGCCTGTAGTGGTTGCAGGTCATCGCTGTCAAAGCTCACTGTTTTCAGTGTTTTCGATGTCTTTTTATTCTGCACTGCCAGGCGCATCCTTTTTCCTTTTGCGGGGAAAGGCATGGCTATAACAGTGAGGGTGTCACCCTTTATTTCTGGGTTGGCTACTCTAAGCGATGCGTCAAGGCTTTTTACTTTCAGGTCGGCTGCCTTTATGGTGGGGCTGTATATCTGTATCAGGTTATTGCCGGTATTAAACAGCAGCAGCGTATCTTTTTTTGAGCACCATTTGTTCCATACTCTTATGCTGTCGGCCTGTGCATTAACGTTATAGCAGCCTGCTACCAGCAGTATCAATATCATCAGTCGCTTCATCTTCATGGGGGGTATTGAGTCATTGCGCCTAAGCTCAATGAGCCATCTTTCTAATCACAATATAGGCAATAACCACTAACAATAAAACGATGACGATAGCCACCCAGCTAAACTGGTCGGTCTTTAGTGGCCGACGTTTACGCTTTTTGCCGAATATATTTTTTCGCAGGCTATGATTAAGCCTGTTTACAGAGTGCCTTGTTTCAGTTGTGGAGTGCCCCTGCAGTCCTTCCAGTGCATCGCTCTCCATGCTTTCATCAGCAAGCCATTGCTCTACCTCATGCTGCTCCGCCGGCGATAGTTTTCCTTCAAGATAAGCCATCAGCTTATCTTCCGACAGCCGTGCGCTCTTATCATTGCGTGAACCAAAGGGTGATATGTTATCCTGCTCGCTCATTTTTGGTTGCTGCCCTGCATCTTTAATAATATCGTTTTCAAATTTCTTTTGCCGTTCTGTATGTAGCTTTTCACCTGCATAAAGGTATAGCTGGTTTCGGCTATTATCTGTTCGTAGCTATATTTTTTCAGGTAAAAGAGTACAATGGTCTTGCGCTGTTCCTCATTTAGCAGCGCCAGTGCATCATTCATTTGCTGCATAGTGTTTTCCTGCCAAAGCCGCTCTTCGTTATCAGTTTCAGCCGCTGGCAAATTCGTAAATGCCGATTCATCGGTAGTATGCATTTTGTCGCGCAGCTGCTGCAGGCAGAAGTTGCGCATGAGTATATACAGCCAGCCTTTAAAATTGAGTATCTCTTCTTTTGGCAGGCTGGTAAGCACCTTCAGGAATATCTGCTGCACAGCATCTTCGGCCTTGTCCCTGTCTTTAAGATATTTAAGCGCCACACCCAGCAATAGTGCCGTGTACCGCTGCAGCACATAACCCAGCCAATGGTTGTTGCCGCCTGCCCGGTATTCCCGTAGCAGTTCTTCATCAGTGAGGTTAGTATGTTGGCTATGGCTGAGCAATGAGTTTGGTTTCTATTGCAATTTACAGGCTGCTTGCTGTAATAAAGACGGGGGAGGTGGGGAATTCCATAAAATTGTAACTTCACAATATGAAAAAGAACAAAAAACCGGATTTGAAACCGATCATTAAAAAGGTGGATAAGCGGTTGGATAAATATCTCACAATAGGTTTATTCCAGGATAAAGTGGATAAGGCAAACGAGATGCTAAGAACTATCGGCCTTCCAAAAGATATAATGAAATGATTTGAGCCTTTATTGCAATTGTCATTCACAATAATTATTGTATTATTTTAGTATTTTTGTAGTGATGAATATACAGGCTGAAAAAATAGAATTAATTAAACTTATCACTGAAACTGAAAGTGAAAAAGTGATTAAAAAGCTCAAGGAAATTTTAACATCTTCAAAAAAAGATGTTGAGGCCGAGAGTCCTGCTATGGCAAAGCGCCTGGCAGAAAGCCGGCACCAGATAAAAGAAGGTAAAGGTGTAAAAGTTCCTTTAGATGATATATGGAAATAATATTTTCTGATCATGCTTTAGACGACCTGGGCTATTGGAAACAAACGCAGAATAATAAGATCCTTCAGCGAATAAGAGTGCTTATTGAGGATATAGAGGCAAGCCCTTTTCGTGGTATTGGAAAACCAGAGCCTTTAAAACACAATTACGCCGGAATGTGGTCGAGGCGTATAAATAAAACCCATAGAATTATTTATGAAGTATCTTCCAGGCAAATAATTATCCATGCTTTAAGAGAGCACTACTAGAATATATCATTTCTTTATACATCTATCATCCGCACCACTTTATCCTATACAGGTAAAAACCTACCTTTGCCATCCCAATCCCAAATTCCATAAAAAATGAACAACGCATATTTCGATTTCGCAGAACCAAAAAATGAGCCGGTGCTCAATTACGCCCCCGGCAGCAGTGAGCGCCCGGCATTACAACAAGCCATTGCCGATATGAAAGCCCACACCCGCGATATACCTATGTACATCAACGGACAGGAAGTGCGCAGCGGCAATAAAAAAGAGATACGCCCCCCGCATGAAACGGCTCACCTGCTCGGCCACTTCCACGCATCCGACGAGCAGCATGTAAACGACGCTATAGATGCAGCCCTCTCTGCCCGCGAAACATGGGCTGCTACAAGCTGGGAGCACCGCGCAAGTGTATTCTTAAAAGCAGCAGAATTGCTGGCTACCAAGTACCGCTTTAGAATGAATGCGGCTACCATGCTGGGCCAGAGCAAAAACGCTTACCAGGCCGAGATAGACAGCGCCTGTGAGCTTATTGACTTCCTGCGCTTTAACGTGCATTTCCTTAGCCAGATATATAAGCAGCAGCCGTTGTCTCCCCAGGGCATCAACAACCGTATGGAGTACCGTGCGCTCGAGGGTTTTGTGCTGGCCGTTACGCCTTTCAACTTTACCGCTATCGGTGGCAACCTGCCCACAGCGCCCGCCATGTGTGGCAATGTGGTAGTATGGAAACCAGCAAATACACAAATATATTCAGCAAGCGTATTCATGGAAATACTGCTGGAAGCCGGCCTGCCAAATGGTGTTATCAACCTCATCTATCCTCCTGGCCCTATGGTGGGCGAGATATGCTACGCACACCCTTATTTTGCAGGGGTACACTTTACCGGCTCTACCGGAGTATTCCAGAGCATGTGGAAAAGCATAGGCAACAATATAGCCCGCTACAAGTCTTACCCGCGCATTGTTGGTGAGACGGGCGGTAAAGATTTCGTATTCGTACATCCTTCTGCAAATGTGGATGCAGTGGTAGCAGGTCTTGCCCGTGGCGCATTTGAATACCAGGGCCAGAAGTGTTCGGCGGCATCGCGCGCTTATCTGCCTGCAAATCTTGCTGAGGAGATAAAAACAAAGCTCGTAGCCGAGCTAAAGACTATGAAGATGGGCATTGTAGATGATTTTACCAACTTCATCAACGCAGTCATAGACGATAAGTCGTTCAATAGCATCTCTAAGTATATAGATGGCGTAAAGAACAGCAATGGCGCAGCTAAAATACTATGCGGCGGCACCTGCGACAGCAGCAAAGGCTGGTTTATAGAGCCAACTGTCATCGAAACCACCGATCCATCCTACATAACCATGTGCGATGAGATCTTCGGCCCGGTGCTTACCATCTATGTGTATGAGGCCGACAACTGGATACAAACGCTCGATGTGCTGGATAACACTTCTCCTTACGCACTCACCGGCGCCATCTTTGCACAAGACCGCCATGCTATAGAGTACCTTACAAAGGCGCTCACCAACAGCGCCGGCAACTTCTATATCAACGATAAGCCAACAGGTGCAGTAGTAGGCCAGCAGCCATTTGGCGGCGCCCGGGCATCTGGTACCAACGATAAGGCAGGCTCTATCCTCAACCTTTACCGCTGGCTCAGCGCCCGTACCATCAAAGAAACTTTTGTTCCGCCTACCGATTACAGGTATGCTTTCCATCAGGCTGATTAATACTACCTGCATAATCTTTAAACAAGAGCGCCGCAAATTTTGCGGCGCTCTTGTTTAAAGCGCGTTGTGCCACACTTCCAAAGTGTGGCACAACTATAGAAATTTTATTTGTCTGCACGGTTAAGTATATTTGAAAAGTTTCATCCAAAGGCATCATTAAGTTGGCAGAAAAGAGCACAAAAGGTTTCATATTAATTATTTTAGGCGTAGCCATATTGGCAATTTGCTTTCCTATTATTCGGAATGTCTGGACATCAGACACTGACCTGATCCAAATAAAAGGGAATCTGCGCTCTGCTAATGTGTATGTTTCTACAGTAACCGACAGCCATGGTCACAGTAGCCAAAAATCCGACCTCATTTTTTTTCTTAAAGATGGAAATCAAAAATACCAGTTAACACAAAATATTGGTATTGAATATTATGATAAGAATTACCAACAAATACGTCTGTCACTTGAGAAAGCAGATTCAGTTTCCGTATGGATAAAGAAAAGCGAAAGCAAAGATTGGCAGCCAAAAGTGTTTCAAATGAAAGGTGACGATAAAATACTGCTCTCTGCTAATGATGTTAGAGATCAGGAAAGCCCAATCCTTTTTCTTTTTGGTGCAATGGGCTTGGTCTGTATATGCATAGGCACAGCAATGGCTTATCCTGATGAATTTAAAAAGGTAGTTTTAGGAAGCTCTAAAAAGACTTAATTTTCCACATGAAGCTCTGCATCCGCAGGCCGCTTATGCTTCCACCGCCTGTGCGACCATAGCCACGTCTCCGGCTGGCCTATAATATCCTTTTCCAGCCTCCTTGTAAATAACTCGGTCAGCTCGCCATCAGCAGTATTTACAGGATGCTCTGATAACACCTCTGCTGTCATCTCATAGTAGCCGCGCTTTATCTTCTTTACCGAGGTATACAGCACCGGCAGGTCCATTTTCTTCGCTATTACCTCCATGCCTTTAAATACCGGTGTATCCTGGTGCAGGAAGGTGGTCCAGTAGGCGTGGTCGGGCTGTGGCGTCTGGTCTGCTACAAAGGCCGTAGCATTAAGCCCATTCTTGTTATGCGCCATTTCGCGATAGGTGTTTTTCATGGCTATAAGCCTGCTGCCACCGCGCTCGCGTATACGGCGCATCAGCCCGTCGAAGTACTTATTGCTGATAGGGTGGTACACCACAAAAAGCTGGTGCTTAGATAGCATATTAAACGCATTGCACGACCACTCCCAGTTGCCATTATGCCCCATCACCAGCAGCACGCTTTTGTCTTGGTCGGCAAACTTAGAGAGCAGGTCAAAAGCCTCCGGGGTAAACTGGCAGCGCTTCAGCAGCTCTTTCTTCCTGATGGTGAGTATTTTCAACGTCTCTAAAAAGAAGTCGCAAAAGTGCTGGTAAAACTTTTTGCAGATGCGGTAGATCTCGGTGTCCGTCATCTCAGGGAACGACTTGTGCAGGTTTGCCAGCACCACTTTTTTCCGGTACCCTATCACCCGGAACAGCAGGAAGTTTAAAAAGTTGGACAACAGGTACAGCAGCCGGAAAGGCAATACAGATACCAGGTAAATAAACGGCAGTGATATGTAATAGATCAGTGCCGATGCAGGAGAAAATGCAGTCGCGGTGTGTTTGTGCTGGAGGTTCATTGATCGTCGTTTGTGTGTGTTGTTGTTCTTCTTCTTCTTCTTCTTCTATCTTTTAGTTTAACTCTTAGCCTTTTAACTCTTTAACCCATTACCTCTTTAACCTATTACCTAATTACCCTTTTAACTTATTAACCCCTTCAACTTATTTAGTGGATCGCCATTACCGGCAGGTTATTGAGCTGTGCTAATTGTCTTGAATAACTTTTGTTAAATAAATTGTGCCAGATGCCGTGCCTCCGGGGTATCACCAGCAGCAGATCTATAGCATACTGCTGCTCAAATGCAGCTATGCCCGCGAGCACCTGCTTATTTTCCACGGTTATAAACTGCGGGTCTATATCCTCGCCAAATGCCGCTGCCAGCGCCTCCCTTTTTTCTTCCTCATCTTCGGGCTTACCCGTGGTCACATGCACTATGTAGAAATCTGCCTTTGTCAGTTGCACCAGCTTCCTCATTTTCGCTACATGATCTGGCTGGTACACACTTTTATAATCGCAGGCAAAGGCAATATTCAGGATAGGGGAGTACTCAATATGCCCCGGTATTACCAGTACCGGGCAGGGCAGCGATAGCACGGCATCCAGCCAGTCGTCTCCCCATTGCCACAGCTCAGCGTAGCCGGTAACCGCGCCCATCACTATCATTTGCGGGTTCAGCTCTTTACTCAGCTGCTGCAAGGCCTCGTCAAAGTCCTCCACTACCATTCGTGCGTCTATCGCCAGGCGTGGGTAGCTATCTGTTACCCGCTCCAGTTCTTGCTGTAGCCTTGCATTGTCGGTATCTATAGCGTCGTTAACCGATACCTGGCTCAGCCCTTCGGCCGCATACCCGGCGGGTACGCTGTAAATGCGCGCCAGTACGATATTTGCGTTATTGTCATTTGCAAATCCGCAGGCATAGTTCAGTGCATTTGCTGATGCTGCGGAAAAATCGGTGGTTACTATTATGGTTTCCATATGGTGTGTGTTTTTAATTCCGGTGCTGTCTCCTGCTTCTACCTGTCGCGCTGGCCACTATCGTTTTATTCTTTTCTTATACCGCTATCAATAAATGATTGACAGTAAAGCATTTAACTATACGGGCAAAAAAAATCACCACACTTTCAGGTTGCCCTCTATCGTTTCTAAAACTGCCATAAACTCTTTTAGTTTAGCCGCATCTATATTCATGCCCGATGTTTCGTGCATTTCATCCAGCAGCGGCTGTATCTTCGTTTTCAGGGCTCTTCCCTGTGCCGTCAGCAGTATTAGCTTGTTTCTGCGGTCGTTCATGTCTTCCAGCCTGGTCACCAGGCCGCGCTTGGCCAGGTTGTCTATCAGGTACGTCATACTGGCCTTATCTTTTACCGTTATGTTGGCTATCTCCTGCTGGTTTATGCCATCTTGTTTCCACAGGCAGGCCATCACTTGCAGCATCTCGTAGGTGAGGCCTGCATTGCATTCTTTTAGTTTACACTGTATAAATTGCCTGAACGCATTATTCACCATCAATAGCTTCCTGTTAAAGGCAACAGTTATCTCCGGTTTTGTTTTAGGCATAGCACAAAGGTAATAAGTAAATGGTTAAATGGTTGACTATTTTTTAAGGCTAAATATCATTTGGTATTTCCGTCTCTTGGAAAATTTATCCTATGTACGGAAGCATTTATGTGTTTGTCAATTCTAACGTGTTGATTGTTAATTGAGTGCAACTGTGGCACAGCGTTGGTAGTATGCTGTTAGCTATAACCGGGCCTGTGAAGATCAGGCCGCCTAATATTTTATTGCTTAACAGACCACTTATGCCTAAGAAACCCAATGCCCGCCAGGCGACGAGCATCGTAATACCTAATGCCGCCAGCTACACGCAAAAAAAAGAACAGCCTGCAATACAGGCAACCGGCACGCCCGGCCTCAAGGAGCGGTTAGCGCCCTACCTGCCCGGCATTGCGCTGTTCTTTGCCGCGCTTATTATAGCATTATTTACCTACAAAGACTATGGCGTATCGTGGGATGAGCCTTACCGCAGCACCCGCGGGCTGCTCAGCTTCAACTATATATTTAATGGTAACCCTGAGTTGCTTAAGTCGGCGGCAGATAACCACGGCACCAGTTACGAGCTGCTGCTGGTGATACTTCAAAAGATGCTGCACCTCACCGACTCGCGCGATGTATACCTGATGCGGCACCTGGTTACCCATATCTTTTTCCTGGTCAGTGCATTCTTCGGGTATGTGTTGATACTCAGGCTGTTTAAAAACCGTTTCCTGGCATCGCTGGGCTTTATCATGCTGGCATTTGCACCGCGGCTTTATGCACATTCGTTTTTCAATAGCAAGGATATTCCTTTTACGGCAATGATACTGATAACGCTCACCCTTTGCCAGGTAGCGTTTGAGAAAAACAAGCCCACCTTCTTTTTCCTGCTGGGGCTTGCCTGTGGCTATGCTACCAGCATACGCATAATGGGTGTGATGCTGGCAGTGTTCATCCTGTCGTTCCTGCTGATAGACTTGATTACAGACATCACTAAAAAAGAGTCGCCTAAAAAGCAGGGGTTGAACATGCTGGTGTTTTCCGTAGGCTTCTTTATATTATTATACCTGGGCTGGCCATACCTGTGGGAAAGCCCTGTGCACCACCTGGCGGGTTCGTTCAATAAGCTTGCCCATTACGATGTATGGAACGGCTCTGTGCTGTTTCATGGCAAATATATAAAGGCTACCCACCTGCCATGGACGTACATACCTACGTGGTTCCTGCTTACCAACCCCGAAGTGTGGCTGGTAGCGGGTATCGCAGGGTTTATATGGATATTGGTCAGCTTCTTTAAAAACTCATGGGCTTACCTGCGCAATACCCGGGAGCGCAACTTCCTGCTATATGTGGCTTGCTTCGTAGCGCCTGTTATGGCTGTTATCATGCTGCACTCTGTAGTGTATAATGGGTGGAGGCACTTATACTTTGTGTACCCTGCATTTGTGCTCATGGCCATCTACTTTGCCGATAAAATGATGCAGACCCGCTATAAGAAAATAGTGCAGGGTGCATTTGCCATGCAGCTGGTATTGGTGGGGTGGTTTATGGTGCAGTACCATCCTTTTCACCAGGTATATTTTAATAACCTTGCCTCTCACAGCCCTGGCTCCCTGCGTAGCAACTACGATATGGACTACTGGGGATGCAGCTATATAGAAGGGCTGGAATACCTGCTGGACAAAGACCAGTCTAAAACAATAAAAGTGAGCAGCGACTATACCGACCTGCTGAACAACAACATACTGCTGCTGCCCGAAGAAGGCCGCCGCCGCATACAGATCACGGACAAAAACGATGCAGACTATTTCTTCACCAACTTCATAGATCACCCTTACGATTACCCGCCATACAAGACGGAGTATGAGGCCTCTGTGCTCAACAGTACCATCTTCTGCATCTTCAGGGCAGAGCATAACCCCGATAAGCTGAAGTATATACAGCAGGAGGGCATCAACAACCTCCGCAGATCGCTGGCGGTCGAGCCAGGCAATTTCCTGGAGCTGAAAGAGCTGGGGCACCTGTACTTCAGCTTGCAGCAATACGACTCTGCGCAGCTATGGCTGGGCAAGGCGCTGGCGCTGGAACCCAATGACGCAGATGCCATAGACCGCATGGCCGGCGTGCTGAAAGCACAGGGCAGATACCCCGAAGCCATAGCCCTGCTGAAAAAGCTGCACGGACTTGAGCCTAACGATGATGTTGCGCTAATGTTGGTGGGCAGCGCCTACTTCGCCAGTGCACAATACGACTCATGCGAGGTATACAGCAAGCAAGCGCTGGCGCTAAACCCAAAGAACCGCGACGCCATGAATAATCTGGCAGGCGTATACTTCTTCCGGAAAGACTACCCGGCGGCTATAGCCACCTACCGCACAGCCATAGCGCTGTACCCCGAATTTGCAGACCCGTATACCAATACCGGCGTATGCTACCTACAACTAGGCCGTTACGACTCCGCCGTCTATTATTCTAACAAGGCACTTACCCTAGACCCTTCAGCGGCTGCACCCCACCAGGTGATCAGCGCGGCCCAGCAGGCTGGCGCTAAGCCCGGCGTAGGCAAGCGCACCGCGGCGGCTGTGCCGCAAAAGCAGTTACTGATCGCGAAACGGCTGGCTGCGAATTAAAAAAGAAAAGGCTGGGATTAGCTATAATGTAATTTACAGGCAATTATTTGCACATAGTCATCTGTAACTCTATATACAAGGCGATGTTCATCATTTATTCTTCTGCTCCAATAGCCTTTAAATTCATGTTTTAATGGCTCCGGTTTGCCTAGTCCGGTGAACGGTGTCCGGACAATTTCTTTTAGCAACTTGTTGATTTTGTCACAAATGGCTTTGTCGGTTTTTTGCCACTCCGTATATTGTTCAAAAGCATCAAGTGTAAAACGGATGTCCTTCATGCTTATGGGAGGGTTACAGAAATAAATTCGTCATTTTTATCCTGGGCAATAGACTTCAAAAGCATCGCTTTGTTAGCTGGGTTTGCCATTAAAAAGGCAGTTTCATCTTGTTCTTCTTCTACCGTAATGACAACAGCTTTGTCTTTAAAAGCTGCTTTTATGGATTTCAAAAGGTCGGCATTTATTTCTCCGGCTGAATTAAAATGGTATGTGGTGTACATAGTTAATTTTTAAAATATTCTTATCTAAGTTAATTCCTTAATTGCCTCAAAATTTATAATCAAAGATAGGCAATATATGCTATTCCCTTTTTGGTTCTTGCTCTAGTTAATATACGTTTTCACTCCCATTCGTACCCCGTAACTTGCCTCTAAATGGTAATATGATTGCGACAGCCTTCAAACCGAATAAACGCGAAAAATTGCAAGACAATATAAAATCCGGGGGATATAAAAACGCAGAAAATATACCGTACCCGCTCCCCCCAAAACATGCTAAGATCAGCCATAGGAGCGGCGTTCATTTTTCAAGGGTGGGGAACGTTTCAGAGCACTTTATTGATAAAAGTAACTGCCTTGCCACAGCATTTTGATAAATTTCAAAACATGTAGGATGAAAAACCAGAGAGGCAGAAAGCAAAAAATATACTGCACCCGCTCCCCCAAAATAGGACTAAGATCAGCCACTGGAGCGGCTTTCATTTTTTGGGCCTGTAGTGGCGAACTGCGATGCCGGTTCGTTAATTATGAATTGGTTTGCTGGAGTGTACAACATGCATTTCTTCAGGTGAAAGATATTTTCTTCCGCGGAATAGAATATTATGAGTAAGCTTTGAATGTTTTATCAGGAAAGCACATGCATCGTAAAAGCCACCGGTATATGGCTGACACAGTGCAACGCTGGAATAACAAAGAGAATCCAATTTTACAAAATACGACCTGCTTTGTAATGTCCAGCCTTCTCCATCGGTTACTGAGTTCCTGTCATTATTGTTATACAGCCAAAAATAACTTCCCGCCAGCAAGCTTTTGAACTGCTTCCAATCGGCGATAGTAATAGTTTGTTCAGAGCTGTCTAAAACTGTAAATGATGTGATTTCAAGCAGTTTATTATTGTAAGTAAAACGAAGCGTGTCGCCCTCATTTACAAATGATGCACACCGTGTTTTTAAGGTAATGAGGTCTTTGTTTTTTTCAATGAAATAAAAATAGGATGGAGTCCATGTTCTTCCCCATGTGAATTGGTATGCTTCGTGATCCACCTGCTTTATATCTGGGAGGTTCAATAGACTTAGTTCAACTTTATGTAAAGAATCATATTTTTTAAGAATGGGGTCGCGAAGTATAGTGCTGGTTGACGCTAGGGGTTTAGCTGGTTTTACAGGTGAAGCCTGTTGGTTGTTGCAAGAACATACAAACAAGTATATGATCAGCAGCAAATACCAGTATTTCATAGGTCAAGTTTGAGATCTACTTATTA
>JABDHF010000045.1 GCA_013285595.1 Bacteroidota bacterium | reverse complement strand
GTGTTCGTTATTCTCCCAACCCGATAGGATATAAGCTCTTATGGAATCTTCCACAAATGCGGAATCTGACTTTGAACTAAAATGAGAGCAACTTGATAAGAATATGATGGCTACGATTAAAATAAACTTTTGCATATTTCGAGTTTGAATTTCGATGAACGAACAATATACAAATGTTAGTAAAAATAAAACAGGGGAAAATCCCGTTGATTTTCGGAGAGGAGAAGCTATGTTTTTCATGTTGCTTTATTGCTCTGATTTTTGCAGTTATTAGATAATAAAAGTATTCAATAAAATTCAGAGTAGTGCACGAGCTCAAATATTATAAATCAAGTTTATACAACCAATACTTCACCCCAAACAATGGTTCTATCTCTTTTACCACCGTAAAACCAAGGCTTTCGTAAATGTGCCGGGCGGCGTTCATAACTTCAGAAGTGTGGAGCCCTATGGTCTTTTCGCCGGTATCTTTTGCATGTGCTATGCACTGCTGTGTCAGCTTTTTTGCAATGCCATGACCTCGGTATGCGGGTAGTACGCCTACCATTCTCAGGTTAGCCCACTCTGCCGGGCAAATGGCAGTGGGATTGCCTTGCGGCACCAGGTAGGCTACGCCTACTATACGAGCGTTATGCCTGCAGGTAAAAATAGTAGCTACTTCCATCATCGCCAGCAGCTTCTGCTCATCTATAAGCGAGGCATGCATTTTAGCCCAGTTCTCAGGTGTGAACACTTCGGCAAACTGGCTAAAAGCGGCAAGCCTTAGCTCCATTAATTGGGGCACATCGTCTTTGGTTCCTTTCCGGTATTTAAGGTCAATCATAAAAGATCTCGGATCATTATAACGAAACCAAAGCTAATAAATTGCCGCATTTCATAATCTGTTGACACACAAATGACATATACATGGGCAACTTGTCATAATTAACCAATAATATTTGTAATTTTATATTGATAAACCAAAATGCCTGAGGGAATTTTGTGATGATGAAAAAGTACCCATTACTTCTTTTACTATCCCTTCTTATAATTAACCACTGTGCTGGAAAGCTATTCGTATCTACCGACGATATAAAAGTACGTAAGAATAAGGGTGCGCACGTCGGGCAGCTTGGGGTAATTAAAAAGGGTACTATAGTTGATGTAGCCGAAATGGATGGCGAATGGGGCGTAGTGGAATTTCAGGGTAAAGACGGCTATATAAAAACAAAAAGCCTGAGAGAAGCGGCACAGCCCACCCAGGCCGCAACCCAAGAAGCAAACAACTCAACCGGATTAATTCCCATACTATTATTTGCCGGAGGCATATTATTCGTTACGTTGCTGGTAAAAAGGTTCGCTCACGTTGGCACATTCGGGACATACAAGAAGACCCGGCCAATGGCCACCTCCAAAAAAGCATCGCTCATTCCTACATACTGGTATCAATGCAAAAACTGCCGTGCCATAGTAAAGAAGGGCGACCACCCATCTCACAATGGCTGCCTGGGGTCGAAGCAGCATCACTGGACACAAATGGCCGAGGTAGGAATAGAAAAATACATGTGTAAAGAATGTATGGCGATAATACAATCAACTGCAATGCCTACCACTGAGGGCTGCCCAGGCGGCGGGTATCATGTGTGGGCGCAGAGAGCGTCGACCGTAGCAAGCTGATCTGTGCTGATGGTCTTTCCGTTATAATAAATGATCACCCCAAATAATAAAAGGTTGCCCGCATAACGAACAACCTTTGTATAAGTATGTTTATTTTGCTTTAAGCGGCATCCACCTCAACACCCAATTCCTCCGCTAAATCCTTCTCTACTCTCAGGTTGTTGATGATAAATACTTGCCTGTCGGGGGTATTCTTGCCCATGTAGTATTCCAGCAGCTTTTGTATCTGTGCATCCTGGCTTACGAGTACGGGTTCTTTGCGTATATCGTCGCCTATGAACTGGGCAAACTCTTCCGGGCTTATCTCACCCAGGCCTTTGAAGCGGGTTATCTCTGCTTTGGCGCCTATCTCGTGTATGGCGCGCTGGCGCTCTTCGTCGCTATAGCAGTAGATGGTTTTCTGCTTATTGCGAACGCGGAAGAGCGGGGTTTGCAGGATATATATATGGTTGCCGCGCACGAGGTCGGGGAAGAACTGCAGGAAAAAGGTCATGATGAGCAGGCGGATGTGCATACCATCCACATCGGCATCGGTGGCTATTACTATGTTGTTGTAGCGCAGGCCTTCCAGCCCTTCTTCTATGTTGAGGGCATGCTGCAGCAGGTTAAACTCCTCATTTTCATACACCACTTTTTTGGTGAGGCCATAACAGTTAAGCGGCTTTCCCCGCAGGCTGAATACAGCCTGCGTTTCCACCTGCCGGCTCTTGGTAATAGAGCCGCTTGCCGAGTCTCCTTCGGTAATGAATATGGTTGACTCCAGTTGCTTCTGGTTGTATTCATCGCGGCCTTTTGTTGGCGGGTCATCGTTGAAGTGTATGCGGCAGTCGCGCAATTTTTTGTTATGCAGGTTGGCCTTTTTAGCGCGCTCATTAGCCAGC
This sequence comes from Bacteroidota bacterium, assembly GCA_013285595.1. Taxonomy (GTDB): domain Bacteria; phylum Bacteroidota; class Bacteroidia; order Chitinophagales; family Chitinophagaceae; genus Nemorincola. The sequence goes on along the minus strand of JABDHF010000045.1, from coordinate 20,401 downwards.
TTACGGATGCCTGATAACTCTTTACGCTCACGCTCGCTCTGCTCTATGCGTTTCTTAAGCGCATCAGCTACTGCTGAGTTTTTGTGCAGGTAATTGTCCAGCTCTTTATTCAGGAAGTCGCCGATGAATGCCTTCATAGACGGGCCACCTTCCCACACATATTGAGAGCCCAGCTTGGTCTTGGTCTGCGACTCAAATACCGGCTCCTGTACCCTTACAGATACAGCAGCACATATACTCTGCCGAATGTCGGACGCATCATAGTCTTTCTTGTAAAAATCGCGGATGGTCTTTACAAACATCTCGCGGAAAGCGCCCTGGTGCGTACCGCCCTGGGTGGTATGCTGGCCGTTGACGAACGAGTAAATATCCTCGCCATAGTCGCCGGTGTGTGTGAAGGCTATCTCTATATCAGTACCCTTTAAGTGGATGATGGGGTACCGCAGATTTTCCGGATTGGTCTTGCGGGTAAGCAAGTCGAGCAGGCCATTTTTTGAAACGTAGTTGCGGTTATTGAAGTGAATAAGCAGGCCTGCATTGAGGAAGCAATAATTCCATACCTGGTTTTCCAGATACTCGTGAAGGAAGTGATAATGCTTGAACACCGTATCATCGGGCGTGAACACCACAAGGGTACCATTCTGCTCTGTAGTATCTGTTTCCTTGTGCTCTTTGGTAAGTATGCCTCTTTCAAACTCAGCCACCTTAGCACGTCCATCTCGGAACGAAGACACTTTAAAGTATTTGCTCAAGGCATTTACCGCCTTGGTACCCACACCATTCAACCCTACTGATTTTTGGAAAGCTTTGCTATCGTACTTGGCGCCGGTATTTATTTTGCTTACCACATCTACTACCTTGCCCAATGGAATACCTCTACCAAAATCGCGCACAGTGACGCTGCCATCGGGAGAGATGGTCAACTCCACGCGCTTACCCTGCCCCATTGCAAACTCATCGATACAATTATCTACAACTTCCTTCACCAGCACATAAATACCATCGTCCACACTGCTGCCATCGCCTAGCTTGCCTATATACATGCCCGGCCGCAAGCGGATATGTTCGCGCCAGTCGAGCGATTTAATACTGTCTTCGTTATATTGATTTAAGAGATCGGCTGCCATTTTATTAAGTTAAAAGTTTAAAATACATCAAGCAAGTATGATGTACTTAAGTGAAAGGATTTAAAATTTTAAGGATATTTTCAATTAGCTGAGCATGCTGCAAGTCCTCTGAATATAAAATAGAGCAGTTACATTCTATTGCGGAAGTAATGATCATACTGTCGTAAAAAGAAAACCCATAACGATCCGCAATTTTGCATGCCTTTCTTATATCGTTAGGTGTAAGCACTTGTATGAAGAAATTATTCTCAAAATCTGTTATCAGGCCTTCCAGTACATTCCACTTAATATCATACTTTTTATGAAGCACATTTGTGGTTTCATTTAAGACCTGTGTGGAAATAGACGTATTCTTTTGCGTGGCAAGCCCCCTGGCAATAGTTCGTTTTTTAAGGTCTGTATTAGTGTAACAATAGACAAGTATGTTGCTATCCAAGAATATTTTATCGCTCATTAGCTTCTTCCCTGTTAAACTTAAAATTAGTTGTGTCTATTTTGATAGTATCAAAAGAAGCAAACTCTTTAGAAGTTTCCTTGTTCTGTAAACCTTCATTTCTTGCAAAAGCAATTATTTCCAGTTCTTTACCTATGTAACTGTCAGGAATCGTAAATGAGAGATTTACGATACTATTATCAGGAATTATTACTTTTTGTATCATTATTGCCTTAACCTTTATTTACTCTAACAAATATACGCTTAATTTATCAACCATATTTTACCAACCCGAGGCTAATACATCTGCAATGTGCATCGTCTGTATTGGGAATTTATTTTCGTTGATATAGCCTTGTATGTGCATCATGCAGCTCACATCGGTTGTTATCATATATTTTGCGCCGGTATCTAATGCACTCTTCACTTTTGTTTGTGCCATGCCTATGGATATTGCTTCAAACTTTATGGCGAATGTGCCACCGAAGCCACAGCAGGTCTCACACTCTTTCATTTCTACCATTTCCAGTCCACGTACATTTTTCAACAGCCGCCTTGGGCCGTCTTTAATGCCACATTCCCTTAGCGCACCGCAGGCATCGTGATAGGTGGCTTTACCTTCGAGTGTTGCACCCAGGTTATCAACTTTCAACACTTTGGTAAGGAATTCGGTAAACTCATAAGTATTGCCTCGTACCTGGTTGCAAAGGTTGTGGTCAGAGCTATTATCGAAAAGATCCTCATAAAAGTTACGCACATAGCCTGTGCAGGAGCCACTTGGGCTTACTATGTAGGTATTTTCCTTAAAGTCGTGCAGGAATTTGGTGGCTACAGATTTTGCCTCATCGCGGTAGCCGGCATTAAATGCGGGTTGGCCGCAGCAGGTCTGCTTTGTATTGTAGGTAACCTTGCAGCCAAGCTTTTCGAGCACCTTTACCATATTCATCCCGGTTTCAGGATAAAGCTGGTCTACAAAACAAGGCATGAATAATTGTACCTGGGGCATTTTAGTTAATAGTGGTAAGTTATAAGTCTTTAGTCGTAAGTCCGGAGTATTACTGCGGCTACTTCATAATATGCGCGAAGGTACTAAAATGCCTACACAGGGGCGAGTTGTGTCCTATAATGTTATGAACAGCATGTGTATTTCATTTGTGTTTAACCCGCATTTCCTATTAATATTTTCTACTTTTGATATACAATGGAAGCGATAACTATAAAACCGGTAATAATAAAGGACAATTACCAGGTAATATCTAATATGATGCATGAGCTGCATGTACATGAGCGTAGCCTGTTTGACAAAACGGCTGCATGGAATGATATAGAAGTAACTTATATGCGCCATATAACTACCATGCAGGAAGAATGTGAGGGCACCTGCCTGGTAGCATACCTGAATGACGTGCCTACCGGCTTTATTTTCGGATATGTAGAGGACCAGGACGACAGCCGGATAGAGGTGTACCTGGGTAAAGAGCTATATGTATCGGACGGGTATGTGGCGAAAGAAGCGAGAGGCAAAGGCATATACCGGCAACTGAACCTGGAACTGGAGCGCATATATATAGCCAAGGGCATAAGGCGTATATGCAGGTTTACTATGGTGAATAACACGCGTATGCGCAGCATTATGAAAGGTGAAGGATATGTGGTTACCAGGCTGCTTTATGAAAAATGGCTATGATCAGAAACCTACGCCTATGCCGAACTCACCGTACTGTGCAGTGATCTCGTGCGCCAGCAGCATTGCTGATAGGAACAGCTCTTTGACGGGGCCATGCTCATGCTGCAGCAGGTAATAGTTGCAGCCGAACTTTTCGTAAAAAGGATCGAACTTAAGGTAGGTCTGGTGATAGTAGATACCAAGCGAGGTGAGGATGCCTACCCTACCTATGAGGAATTCATTGCCGGCAAAGAATGCACCATCCCAGGCGTGACCCATTTCGTGGCCGTGCTCTACATTCCACCGTTTCAAAAAGTCGTAGACATCAGTATGGTACCCATAGTCCAAACCTATGATCAATTTGTTATTGCTATGCCACCTTTTGCTGGCATAAACTGAGAAGATATAGCTGGGCACAACGGGATCGCCATCGGCCCGTGCCTCATTGTAGGTGATCCCAGTCCTCGCCTGTATCAGCCACCTATTTTTGAGCGGGGTCAGTTCTTTTATTATCTTTTTTGGGCGGTTGGTAACGGGCGAATACTGCACACCGGCATGTATACCGCCCAGGTTAATACCCAGGTTAGGCTGGTGATAATCGGCATTCGATATATGCGTGAAGCTGAGGCCACACTGCACCTGCCAATGGTCATTGACATGATAGCGCAGATCGGTCATAACAACGGCAAAGTCATTAAGGTGGCTACCTATGGCGTTGTTAGTGGTATCTATGGGCGCTATGGTCTGGTATTTCCTGGAAACATAAGCCAGGCCATCGCCTATGCGGAGTGTCCACTCCACATTTCCGCGATGAATTAATGGTATCTGCAGGTTTGGATAAACGCCTATACTATTGCCCAAAACTGCGCTGTTGCCATAATCTGTGCAGGTAATACCTATGCCTATTACCGGGAAGTTTCGCCGCTGCTGCCAGTCTTTTTTACCGTAGGTCTGCCAGAGAAAGTTGACATCGAGCGCACCTGATAATGGTGGTATGGGCGCCGTAAATTTCTTTGTATGCTTTATGATCCTGCCACCGATCATATTGGCCTCTATGCCAAAGCCGGAATTGACAGGTACATCCTGCGCTTCGGTTTGCAGCATACAAAGCAAGCAAAAAAATAATGTATAAAAAAAATATTTAGGCATGGCTTACGAAGGCGCAAATATACCGATATTTCGCCTTTGTATATCACAGCCATGTAATAAGGCAAGCTGGATTTTTATTCTTTGTTGCTCTTCTCTTCGTCAGTCTTTTTCTGATTGTGCTCCTCTGCTATATCAAACTCCAGCTCAGGGTCTATGTTTTCCTGCTCGGCCTTTTTGGCTTTTTCCATCAACTCATCATGATGTTCCTGTAGGTAGGCCAATTGCTTTTTACCGTAAGAAACCTTGGTAATAACCACAAACAGCACAGGCACTATGAATATAGCCAGGCTTGATGCGGCAAGCATACCACCAAGTACGGTAAAACCGATCGTCTTACGGGCAACAGCGCCGGCGCCTGATGCAAATACAAGCGGCATAACCCCAAGTATAAATGCAAGAGAAGTCATGATGATGGGGCGGAGGCGCAGCTTCACCGCTTCTATGGTTGACTTAATGAGCTCTTCGCCACGGTCTACCCTTACTTTGGCAAACTCTACTATGAGAATGGCGTTTTTTGCTGAAAGGCCTATCAGTGTTATCAGGCCTATTTGTGCATATACATTGTTAGTAAGCTTAGGAATGCAGACCAGCATAAGTATGGCGCCAAAGGCGCTGATAGGCACAGCCAGCATTACCGAGAACGGCACTGACCAGCTTTCGTATAGGGCAGCAAGGAAAAGGAATACGAATGTGATGGAAAAGACAAAGATATAAATGGTGGTAGAGCCTGCTTTGATCTCTTCATAACTAAGACCTGAAAATTCATAGGTATAGCCCTGGGGCAGTACTTTTTCTGCCGTAGCTTTAAGCGCTTCTATACCCTCGCCGGTGCTATAGCCGGGAGGTGTGGAACCATCTACCTCTGCGGACCTGAAGATATTAAAGTGCGTAATAAGCGGTGCGGCTACGGATGGCTTGTAGGTAATAAGTGTGCTGAGTGGCAGCATTTCCCCCGCCTGGTTGTGTACATAAAATTTATTGATGTCAGATACCAGTGCACGGAAAGTAGTATCGGCCTGCACCACTACGTGGAAGGTACGGTTGTATAGGGTTAGATTATTTACAAACAGGCTGCCCATATATGCCTGCATGGTGGTAAAGACATCAGATATATTCACGCCCAGCTTTTGGCATTTCTCACGGTCTACAGTAACATCAAAGCAGGGAGTGTGTGCGGAGAAATAGGAAAACGCTGTGGATATAGCAGGGTTCTTATGTGCCTCAGCTACAAATTTCTTCACCACCTTTTCAAATGCCTGCACATCGTCGCTGGTATTGCCTTGCTCTATCTGCATACTAAAGCCGGCTGCCTGTCCTATGCCGCGGATAGGTGGGGGAGGTATCACTACAATGTTCGCGTTTTTAATACCTGCTTTGGCTACGCGCTTTTTGATCACGTCCATTATGCCAGGCACACGCTGCTCCGGAGCCGTACGTTCTTCCCACGGCTTCAGGGTAACGAAAATGGTTCCGTTATTAGAGTTGGAGCCGCCGTTAAGTATGTTAAGGCCGGACAGAGCTGCGTAATGCAGCACGCCAGGTGTGCTGCCTACTATCGGCATCAGTTTATTCATCAACTCCACCGATTGGGTTGTGGAAGTAGCTTCCGGAAGCTGGTAGGTAACAAATAAGCGCCCTTCATCTTCAGACGGAATAAAGCCGGAAGGCTTATACCTGAACAGCAACACCGTACCTACACAGATACACACCAGTATGATGATCACAAACTTTGATGCCTTAATACTTCGCTTTACTCCATTTGAATAGCTGTTAGTAAACCGGTCGAACCAGCGATTAAATGCTGCGAAGAACTTTTCTATAAAATTGAGCTTCTTATCTTTTTTTGTAGGCTTTAAAAGCAGCGTACAAAGTGCGGGTGTAAGCGACAACGCAATGAATGCCGACAGCATTACGGATATGGCAATGGTAATGGCAAACTGCTGGTACAATCGCCCTACTATACCGGGGATAAAGCCTACGGGCACAAACACTGCTGCAAGTATAAGCGCAATAGCCACCACAGGTGCAGAGATGTCCTTCATGGCGTTGTAAGTGGCTTCCTTAGCACTCATATTTTCGTGGTCGATATAATGTTGCACCGCCTCTACTACTATAATTGCATCGTCGACCACAATACCTATTGCTAATACAAACCCAAACATGGTGAGTGTATTAATAGTAAAGCCAAGGGGTATGAAGAAGATAAAGGTGCCAAGAATGGATACGGGTATAGCCAGTATAGGTATGAGGGTAGAGCGCAGGTTTTGCAGGAAAAGCAGTACCACAATAGCTACCAGTACCAAGGCTTTTATGAGAGTATCTATTACCTCGTGCATAGATACCTTTATGATGGTGATCGATTCAAAAGGCACCGTGTAATCCACATCGGTAGGGAAAGATTTCTTTAGCTGCTCCAGCGCGGCATACACATTATTGGCAGTCTCCAGGGCGTTGCTGCCGGGCGACTGGAATATCTGGACATAGGAAGCCCGCTTGCCGTCTACGAATGAATTACTGGAGAAGGTGAACTTACCCAACTCTACCCTGGCAACATCTTTAAGGTACACAAGCTCGCCTTTTGACGGGATAGTCTTCACCACCACCTTCTCAAAATCAGGAACAGTTTTCAACATGCCGTTTACCAGTATGCCTATTTCGTAAGACTGATCTCCCTGCTGAGGCGGCGCTCCTGCTGAGCCTGCGGCAACCTGTACATTCTGCGCATTCAGCGCAGCAATAACATCGGCGGGGATGAGGCTATGGGCGGCCATCTTTTCAGGGTCCATCCATACGCGCATGCTAAAGGGATCGGTACGGGTGGTGATATCCCCTACCCCCGGCACACGCAGCAGCGCATCTTCTATAAATATATTAGTATAGTTATCGAGGAAAGTAACGTTGTGAGAAGCTTTGGGAGAAAAGATAGCCACCATCATGAGCATGCTGGGGTTACGCGCTCTGACGGTAAGTCCAAGCTTACTTACTACAGATGGCAACAGCGGAGCCGCTATGCCCACACGGTTCTGCACATTGAGCGCTGCAATATGAACATTCGTGCCTACTTTGAAAGTGACATTCACATTCATGTTACCGGTATTAGTATTGGTGCTCGTCATGTACTCCATGCCGGGCGTACCGTTTACCTGCTCTTCTATGGGCGTTGCCAGGTTTTGCTCTACCGTTTGCGCATCAGCGCCAGTATATTGACCCGATACTGACACCGCAGGCGGAGAGATGTTAGGGTATTGATCGACCGCAAGATTCTTAATACAAATTACGCCCGATATCATCAGCACTATCGATATTACGATAGCGGTTACAGGGCGTTTTATAAATGTATTAGCGATCAATTTTTATAAGTTAAAGGTGAAAAGTGAAAACCAAAGAGTTGAGTTGGTTGCTATACTCTATTTTTTTCCGGGTCGTCTGTATTTTCGTTTTTGTCGTGTTGAGAGTTTGTTTCTCCTTGTTTTTCGTCTTTGTTCCCATCATGGAGATCGCGCGACTTCTGAATTTCATACTCCAGCTCGGCATCTATGTTTTGCTCTTCCACTTTCTTTGCTTTTTCCATCAGCATGTCGTGATGGGCCAGCAAGTAATCCAGTTTCTTCTTGCCGTAAGATAACCGGGTTATTAGTACATAAAGAACCGGCACAATAAATATGGCAAGGCTCGATGCTGCTATCATGCCGCCAAGTACGGTATAGCCAATAGTTCTGCGGGCAATAGCTCCCGCACCTGTGGCAAATACCAGAGGCAATACTCCGAGTATAAATGCGAGCGAAGTCATTACTATAGGCCTTAACCTGAGCTTCACCGCATCAATCGTGGATTTCATTAACTCTTCTCCACGGTCTACGCGCACCTTGGCAAACTCGACTATAAGAATGGCATTTTTAGCAGCAAGACCTATGAGTGTGATAAGGCCTATCTGTGCATATACGTTGTTAGATATTTTGGGGAGGAAGATAAGAACGAGTATTGCACCGAACGCGCCAATTGGCACAGCCAGCAACACGGAGAACGGCACCGACCAACTCTCATAAAGCGCAGCCAGGAATAAGAAAACGAACGTAATGGAGAATATGAAGATATATATAGTGGTAGAGCCTGCTTTTATCTCTTCATAGCTCAGGCCGGAATATTCATATGCATAGCCCTGTGGCAATACGCGATCTGCTATCTTCTTCAGTGCATCGAGGGTCTGTGTACTACTATAACCTTCACCTGACGCCCCGTCTATCTCCGCAGATCGGAAGATATTAAAGTGGGAAATAAGCGGCGCTGTTTCCGTTGGCTGGTAGCTTATTACTGTGCCCAGCGGCAGCATTTCGCCGGCCTGGTTACGCACGTAATACTTGTTCATGTCTGATATCAGCGCACGATACATGGTATCAGCCTGCACCACTACGTGAAATGTACGATTGTAAGTAGTAAAATCGTTAATGTACAGGCTGCCCATATATGCCTGTATAGTAGTAAATACATCGGCAATGTTTATACCCAGCTTTTCGCATTTGTCACGATCTACAGTCAGGTTAAAGTTGGGTGTACGCGCGGTATAGTAGCTATATGCTTTTGATACCGTAGGGTCTTTATTAGCTTCAGCCACAAAATTGTTGACCACCTTTTCAAAGGCATGCAGATCGTCATTTGTATTGCGCTGTTCTATCTGGAAGCTAAAGCCTACAGTAGCTCCCACCCCAGGAATTGGTGACGGCTGAATAACCTGGATATTGGCATTCTTAATACCAGCATCCGAAATGCGTTTTTGCATCTCGCCAATTATTCCCGGCACCTGTTCGCTACTCTTACTGCGATCGTCCCAGGGGCTGAGTTGGCAGTAAACGGTGCCACAATTTGAGTTAGTAGCATTGGTAATTACATTAAGACCGGAGAGCGCTGCATAGTGCGCCACTCCCGGCGTAGAAGCCACCGCCTTCATGATCTGCGACATTACTGACACCGACTGTGCAGTAGACGATGCCGGCGGCAACTGGTAGGTGACATATAAGTTACCATCGTCTTCAGATGGTATAAAGCCTGTGGGCTTATATTTAAACAGCAATACAGTACCCGCACAAATACACACCAGCAGGATAATGATAAACTTTGATGCCTTAATGCTCCACTTAACACCTTCGGAATATTGCTCAGTTACCTTATCAAACCATTTATTGAAACGTTGGAACATCTTGTCCATCCAGTTCATTTTCTTATCCTCTTCTTTAGGAGATGGTTTCAATAACAATGTACATAAAGCCGGTGTCAGTGACAATGCGATGAAAGCCGATAACATTACCGATATAGCAATAGTAATAGCGAACTGCTGGTATAAGCGCCCTACGATACCGGGTATAAAACCCACCGGCACAAACACTGCTGCCAGTATCAATGCAATAGCTACTACGGGTGCAGAAATATCCTTCATAGCATAATAGGTGGCTTCCTTCGCACTCATATTGTGCTCATCTATATAGTGCTGCACCGCCTCTACTACTATAATGGCATCATCTACCACAATACCTATTGCCAGTACAAAGCCGAACATGGTTAGTGTATTGATGGTAAAACCAAGCGGTATGAAAAAGCAAAAAGTACCTAGTATAGAAACAGGTATAGCTAACACCGGTATCAATGTAGACCGCCAGTTTTGCAGGAACAGGAATACTACTATAGCCACAAGCCCCAGCGTTTTCAGCAGTGTCCATACCACATCGTTCATAGACACTTTTACTACAGTCACAGATTCAAACGGCACACTGTATTCCACATCTGCAGGGAAGGTTTTCTTCAGCTGCGCGAGGGCTTTATATACACCATTTGCCGTTTCCAGGGCATTGCTTCCGGGGGCCTGGTATATCTGCAGGTAAGAGGCGCGCTTGCCATCTACAAACGAGTTACTGGAAAAAGTAAATTTGCCCAGCTCTACCCTTGCCACATCTTTCATGTACACCAATTCTCCCGTAGCAGGTATTGTTTTCACTACTATCTTTTCAAACTCAGATACCTTGCTCAGTCGGCCGTTAACAAGGATGCCTAACTCATACGTCTGTGTTTTCTGTTGAGGCGGTACACCTGCCGACCCCGCTGCCACCTGCACGTTCTGCGCATTGAGTGCCGCTATAACATCGGCAGGCGTAAGATTATGCGACGCCATTTTTTCCGGGTTCATCCAGATACGCATACTGAAGTCGTCCGTAAACCTGTTGATGCTGCCTACACCCGGCACACGCAGCAGGGCATCCTGCACAAATATGTTAGTATAGTTATCCAGGAAGGTAATATCATGTGTGCCCTGCGGTGCATATATAGCCACCATCATCAGCATACTTGGGTTTACGGCACGTACCGTAAGCCCCAGGCGGCTTACAACAGCTGGCAACAGTGGCGAGGCTATGCTCACGCGGTTCTGCACATCCAGCGTAGCCACATCTATGTCTGTACCTATTTTAAAGGTTACGTTCATAGACATCAGGCCGTTGTTGGTATTATTGCTCTGCATGTATTCCATGCCGGGCGTACCGTTTACCTGCTGCTCTATGGGCGTAGCCACGGTTTGCTCCACCGTCTGGGCGTCGGCGCCGGTAAACTGGCCATTTACCTGCACTACCGGCGGCGTAATATCCGGGTATTGGTCTACCGGCAGGTTAAGAATGCAGATAGTACCCGTAATAGCTAATACGATAGATATAACGATGGCTGTTACCGGCCTTTTAATAAAGGTGTTAGCTATCATAGGTTATTCATCAAAAGACAATAATTCAATATCATTTTGCTTTATATTATTCATTTTTCTGCGATAGCTATTTTCCACCTTTTCCTGGCTGCGCAGGCGGCACTACATTAGCTGTAGTAATCTGCGAGCCATCGTGCAGCGCCTGTACCCCATCTATCACTATCCTGTCGCCCTCTGCTATGCCACTTTTTATGATCACATTAGCGCCTATCGTTTCGCCGGTCTTTACCTTTCTCTGGAAAGCGAATAATCCGCGGCGCTCTTCAGGCTGATGGTCCTGCTTCTTCGATGCCGTATCTTTTGCGGCCATTACCGTGTCTTTAGCCATGAATACGAAGTATTCACCCATCTGTTCTACTACTGCCTTGCTTGGCACTAATATCTGCGGTGTAGAGTCTACGTTTCTCACCCTGAGTACGCAGCTCATGCCTGCCCGTAAATTGGTGGCTGGGTTTGGAAATACAAGCCTTACGCGTATAGCGCCGGTCTGCGGGTCAACAGCACGGTCTATCACAGATATTTTACCGGCCTGCGGATAGAATGAATTATTGGGCATGAGCAACGTAAAAAGTGAGTCAACGCTATTGAACTTTCCCTTGTTGATATCTTCAAAGTAGGTCAGTTGTTTTTCATTGATCAGGAAGTCAATGGCCATGGGGTCGTCTGAAGATACAGTATTCAATACGGTGCTGCCCACATTCATCAGGTCGCCCAGTTTTACCTGGCTGAAGCCGATCGTGCCATCAAACGGAGCTGTAATAACTGAATAGCTGAGATTCTGCTTAGCGGTTTTAACCGTCTGCTCAGCTGCCTGCACAGAGCTTTTAGAGTTTTGAAGCGTGATCATTGCGTGATCGTATAGCTGCTTGGCCACGGCTTTTTCATTGTTCAGAAAGGTATAGCGGTCCGCATCCTGCTGCGACTGTGTCAGTGTGCCTTGTGCTACCTTCAGGTTCGCCACAGCCTGGTCGTAGTTATTCTGGTATATGCGGCTGTCTATATCGTATAGCTTCTGCCCTTTGGAGACATGGGCCCCTTCTTTAAAAAATATACCGGTCAGGTAGCCCTGCACTTGTGCCAGCAGGTTTACCTGGCTAAGAGCTACAGTGGTAGATGGGTACCTGTCGTAATATACTACCGGCCGCGCATGTACCGTGTCCAGGTTTACCGGCGTGGGCTGCGGTGGCGGCGTCTTCTTCTCCTCGCAGGAGCAGAAAACCACAGCGCAAATAAGAAATATACTGAGTGCTGATCTGTTCATAAGAACGGTGCGTTTTATTAATGATGTTATTGATTATATGGTATATCGCCCAGGGCTTTTTCAAGGTCTACTTTGCTGGACAGCAGTTGGAACAGCGCATTGGTATAACCTGTTTCCGCCGCTATCAGGTTCGATTCTGCAACTATCATATTCAGGTAAGCCACTATACCCTGCTTATATTGCAGTGACACTATGCGATACACATTCTTTGCCCTGTTCACATTATCTTTCAGTATGCCCCAGTTATATAAGTTGGCCTTATAGTTTGCCATAGCCGAGGTATATTCCGTATACATTTGCGACTTCAGGTTTACTTCCGCCCAGTCTACTATCTGCTCCTGAAGCCTTGATTTATGCACATTCTCTACCCGTGAGAAGCCTGTGAATATGGGGATATTAAAAGAGAGTCCACCGTATGAATAGGGATAAGCATTCGAAAAAAGGTCTGCCGTTGTGTTATTTTCGTACTCGTAGTAATAATTATAGAAAGCAGAAACTGTAGGTAAAAAGGCTGCCCCGTAATAATTGGTAAGTTGGTGCTGTAGTTTTTTTGCAGTCTGTATTTGCTGGAATTCAATTCTTTTCTCGTAGTCAAGTACTCTGCCGGTATCAAATACTATGTCCTGCATCATTTGCAGGGTATCAAATGATACGTTGAATTGCTGTTCCGGCGGGTAGCCCATTAGTTGTTTTACTACCGAGTATTGAGGTGTTACATTTTCCACCTGCTGCCTCAGCTGCGCCAGCGAATTATTCAGCGTTATCACAGCTTCGTCGTAATCTGTCTCATCTACTATACCCCCTTCAAACTGGTGGTAGGTATCCATCACGTTCCTGTTCAGGCGGGCGGTATCTTCTTTCAGCACATTGATCTGCTCCAGGGTAAGCAGCAGGTTGTAAAACGATTTGCTGAGGTTGGCTACGATATATATTTGGGTGCTGTCTGATATTTGTTTGGCCTGGTCTATATACAGGTGTGCGCTCTTGGCAGCATATAAAAGCTGGGGATTAAAAATCGTTTCAGTGGCAGATGCTTCAGGTATAAAGGTATTAACCACGCCGGTGTGCGATGTTCTGGGTGCGCCACCCAGGGAATCTGAAATAAAGGTAGTGGGTAGTGTATTGTAATGGATGAGATTGCCAGACAGGTTGACTTGTGGCAACCAGCCCGACAAGTTGATCTTGTTCGTGGTTCTGGCAACCGCAATATTAATTTTCGACTGGTTTACATTTGGCTGGTGTTTTAAGGCATAGCTGATACAATCTGCCAGCGTAAACGACGGGGCCGGATCGGTGCCATGCTGGCCATAAGCTGCCGTCGCCGCCTTTAGAAACACCGCCAAAAAAAATAATGGATACTTGAACTTTTTCTTCACAAGAGAATGATTATTCCTGTTTTAAATGGTTTTATGGGCCTTAATGGTACTATAGCTATAGGATAAACCTTATAGCGTATAGAATTATGCCACGAACGGGATAAACAAGAAAAAATCAGACTTGTAACTTTCTGACACGCAAATAGAGAGGAATTCCGGACAGGAATATCGCCGGGGTATATTGTGTTTTAAGATCAGGGACTTGCTCCAGCAGAAGAACAGCTAAAATAAGCGCTGACGCAAAATAAAGAGCCATACCGGTAGCAGGCGACTGCTGAATAACATCGCGAACAGGGGCTGTGATCTCGTGCTTTTCCCGGTAGAAGGTCCGGAGTTTGTTATTCTCTAAAGATAGCTGCGCTGAAGTGGTAATGCCTTTGTTATTTCTTAGTTCTACCAGCCTTTTCACCGGGCCACAACATACCACCAGCACGACCGCTAAAGCAAGCCATGCCGACCGCACGAAAACAGAAGATGAAACAAAGTAGCCCTTCATGGAGTTTAACAAACTGAGGTCAAAAGTAGATAGAAAAGAAATGGGAAAGCAATATTTTCTTATTAAAAAAAACGTTAAAACCACTACCCGTACACAATTGGCTGCTTTACATTTCAATATACATTTATTATAAAAGCTTATTGTATCTAAATCTCAATACATGGCATAAAAAAAACGCTGCTCCACGCAGCGTTAAGTTTTTTGAATAGGGTTTAGGAACCAGTATGAAAGAGTTGATTAGTTGTAGTTAACTGTAACCGGTACACCTGTTGCATTTGTGTAGGTGCCAGCAGTTTGTGCTGCTGTTACGTTAAGGGTAGCACCTACAGTAAGTGTTTGTGCACCACCTGAGCTTAGAAGGCCTGTGCCTGATGGGCTGCTGGTGAAGTTGGTCACGTTCATGTTATGTGTAGATCCGTCTGTTATTACTACGGTACCAGGTAAGGTGATGATGTAAGAGTAGTTGCCCTGGCCTGTAACGTTAAAGCTCGCGGCAGTTACAGTACCTGTAGTAGCCGGAAGGGTAACACCACCTGCACCACCAGTAGTACGAGTGCCAGCCGGAGCAAGAACTGTAGTACCAGCTAAGGTAGCAGAAACAGCTACGTTACCGAAGTTCATATCTACCGTTTTAGAGATAGCGATAGGAGTGATGATGGTAGCAGAGGCAGAAGCTGTTGCTGTAGCCTGGGCAAAAGATGCGTTAGTGCCTGCGATGATGATTGCTGCTGTTGCGAAGAGTTTTACGATGTTTTTCATTTTAAGTTATTTTAGAAGTTTGAGTTTGAGTTTGATTATCGTTGTTTGATAGGGATATAACCAACGACGTGCCAAAATCATAAAAAGCTGACAATCAATTGATTAATGTTAATCAATATCAATTAACGTTCCATTAACTGAACATTTTTTCCAAAAACTAGAATACTTATAACGGCTATAGGCTGCTTTTCTATTCCTAAAACAGAAACAGCCCTTGAGACCAGCTCGATTTGTAATTATTGGAGGGGGTGAAATAAGAAACAGCTAATAGCGCCCTACGCTGGTACACTACTTTGTCCCGATAAATATCTTCTTAGACTGCTTACCGGCGCTTGAGATGAGTGTTGCCACGTATATGCCGCTGCTTACCTGCAGTGTTACACCATGGTAGCCATTGCCACTAATATTGGTTCTTGAAATTACCTGGCCAAGCATGTCGGTTACCATAAGTTCACCATCTCCGTCGGTGAGATAAACAAACAGATGTTCCCCACGTGTGTAGGCATTCAATTCCGAATTAACTACGGGAATACCTGCCTTGTCTGTCGTAGTAAACATCAGGTAAAAACGGTTCTCGTGTTTTCCGGCAGTTACATTTGCCCGGTATAATGGGTTTGCCTGCAGGTCCTGGGCAGTGCCTGTTTTGGTATCATATAAATAGATGTGTACAGACGAGGGTATATTCTTAATATCCCTGGCATTAAACACTATCCAGCCATCTTTTTGCAGATCCAGGCCTAGCGGCACAATATGTGTGCTGTCTATAGGATCTGCCAGTGCGTGTATAGAGTAATTTGTTGTCCTGTCGTGCGACATTGAATACAGGTTAGGCACGTCTGCCATTGTATTGAGCAACTTACGTGCATCCAGCTCTTTATTAAATGAATCGGTTGCAGCGTCATTAAAATAAACAACCACAGGATCTGCAACAGCCACATCGCCCGAATAACCGGCAAAGAGCCTGAGCATTGGCTGAATGGCTGTTGTCTGCTTGTGGTAAACGGGCGTAAGGTTATTTACGCGGGCCGGATTATTTACCGCCAGTGTCCCCGTAACAGGATAAGTGCCGTTTGTTACATGAACAAAGAACCCCTGCATAGACGGAATAATATTAGACGCTACCCCATCGCTGGACACACCACCTACGTAGGAACTGTAGGTACCTGTATACTGGTTGGTATCGCTCTTATTGAAATAGTAAATAGCATTGTCAATATTCGTCTTTGTCCACCCCGACGAAGCATTCCAGTCAATAGGTGATGGATAGGGGTTGCCGGCAAGATTATAACCCTGCGTGTAAGTATTATTGTGATTATATACAGTAGATGATATAGTATGATTGCTGACAACGCCGGTAAGCGAAACAGTAACCACAGATGACGATGACCCGAAATTACCTGCATAACCCGTAAGCGGCGCAAGCAAGTTAGCCCCTGTGGTATCTGGTAAAAACCCGGTTGCCACCTGGCTTTCATCATAATTATAGAACAGGGGGAAAGACGATGATAAACTGATATAAGAAGACAAACCGCTAACGGTAGCCGCAGTAAAAGGTGAGCTTAAATAGCGGTAACCATAGCCCGAAGGCAGGTAGCGCTGCATAGTAACGTTGCCTAACACCTCACCCGCACCGCTACCATCGATAAGCGCTGTTTGTGTTGCAGTAGATAGCAATGTAAGATACCCTCCGGAATTCAGATTACCCGTTGCAGCCTTAACGGTCCCTGATACATTCAGCGTACCACCCAGTGTTACGCCAGCGGCGTTGCTGGCAGTAAGATTACTGATGGTATTAGCGGCAAAAGTATTGGCAGGTATGGCCTGGGCCAGTGAGCCGTTCATTACTATGGCGCCATTGGTGGCAGTAAACGTGCCGCTGTTGGCAATAGCGCCCGCTATCTGCACAGTGCCGCCATTTGCTGTCAACGACGCTCCGGTGAGTATAGTAATATTATTAGCAGAAACCGCACCGGAGGTTATAACAGGATAATTAGGTACGCCAGGTGGTATAGCAACATTGGTTGTTGCGGTAGGTATGCCGCCACACCAGTTAGTAGCATCGTTCCAGTTAGCGCTTGTTACACCTATCCAGTTACCACTTGGTGTAACAGAAACAGTAGTGGTGTATACAGTAGCAGGGCTACAACCGGGATTACCAATGCCGTAGCTAACAGTGAGCGAATAAGTGCTCGTAACAGTTGGCGTAGCCGTTGGGTTTTGTGCCGTTGTCGACGAAAGACTTGAGCCACTCCAGGTATAGGTATTTGTGCTGCCGCCAGGGTTAGCGGTAAGCGAAACGCCAGTACCAGAACAAACAGGACTGATATTAGAAGGCGCTGCTGTAGGCACAGCATTTACAGTTACTGTAGTAGTATACACGGTACCGGGGGCACAACCGGGATTTCCAGTACCATTGGTTACCGTCAAAGAATAAGTAGTAGTAACCGTAGGTGTAACCGTGGGATTTTGCGCAGTTGTTGACGACAGGTTTGCCCCACTCCATGTGTATACGCTGGTGCTGCCCGCTGGGTTTGCCGAAAGCGTTACAATGCCGCCGGTACACATAGGGCTATTGTTTGCGGGCGCTGCCGTAGGGGTAGCATTAACCACGGCTGTTGTAGTATAGTTGACATTGCAGCCGCCGCCTGTGCCATTGCTCACTATTACGGTATAAGTACCGCCGGCCGACGTAGTAGCAGAACTAACGCTTGCAAATGCGGTGGTACCACCGGCAACAGCTACCGGGCCCGACCATGAATACGCAGTAACATGCGAAGGTGTATTTGCGGTTAGCGTAAGTGTAGAGCCCGCGCATACAGGCCCATTGTTTGTAGCGCTTGAAAGCGTAGGTGCTGCATTTATAGTAACCGTGGTTGTGGCTTTACAGCCTGTGCCCAGCATATAAGTAATAGTAGTAGTGCCAACGGCTACCGAAGTAACAACCCCGTTGCTTGCACCAATAGTAGCCACCGCAGCAGTACCACTGGCCCAGGTACCGCCGCCAGCATCGGTCAATGTTGTGGTGCCGCCCGTACAGGATATCATAGTGCCACTAATTGCCGATGGCAATGGATCAACGGAAATAATGACGGTGCTGGTGCAACCCGTGCTTAACTTATACGTGATAGTAGCAGTACCTGCGGCCACACCTGTAACAACACCGGTGCCCGGCACCACTGTTGCTATACTATTACTGCTGCTGCTCCATGTACCTCCGCCTGCATCGCTAAGCGTAATGGCGCCACCCACGCACACAGCAGCCGCGCCTGAAATGGCAGAGGGCAAAGCATTGACCGTCATTGTGGTTGTGGCTATACACCCCGGCGCCCCGGCTGAATAGGTGACGGTAGATGTCCCGGCCCCAACACCTGTAACAATGCTGGAAGAAGATAAAACTGTAGCTATCGAGGGATCGCTATTGCTCCAGGTACCACCTGTGGTAGCATCATTAAGTGCTGTGGTAGACCCGACACATGCGGCGGCGGTTCCTGTAATGGCCGCCGGCATAGCCGTAACGGTTGCCTGCACTGTAGTAATGCAACCAGATGTAAGCTGGTAAGTGATCGTAGCCACACCGGCTGCAATACCTGTCATATCCCCTGAGTCTGAGTCTATCGTTGCTATTGCAGTATTACCACTGATCCAGGTTGCATCGCCAGATGTGGTATCATCAAGAGTAGTTACCATGCCTATGCAAACATAGGGCGACTCAACTATTGCAGAAGGAAGTGGAAATACGGAAGCCCCGGCAACCGATACACAACCCGTAGAGGTCAGCGTATAACTCACCGTAACAGAGCCGGCAGCAATAGACGTGACCAGTCCTGATGAATTAATAGTAGCCACATTCGTGGTGTTCGTGCTCCAGGTGCCGCCCGTTGTAGCGTCGCTCAATTCAGATGTCAGCCCTGCACAGATATCTGTGTTACCGGCTATTGCAGCAGGCAGGTCGTTAACCGTTAATGATCTTGAAGCAAGGCAACCAGTAGATAATGTATAACTAATGATAGCCGGCCCTGAAGATACGGCTGAAACAACACCGGAGCTGGAACCTATGGCAGCATTGGTAGCATCGCTGCTGGTCCACGTGCCGCCGGTTGTAGCATCCGTGTAGTTAGTGCTCAACCCGGCGCATATACTCGTAACGCCCGATACAGCCGCCGGAACAGGGTTAACCGTAAATGCTATTGTAGACCTGCAACCGGTAGACAATGTGTAAGAAATGGCTGTAGTACCTGCAGATGACCCTAAAACGGCCCCTCCGGCAGAAACTGTGGCGATAGCGGTATTACCACTGCTCCAGGTACCTCCACCCGCATCACTTAGCGATACGGTCAGTCCGGCGCATACACGGGGCGTTCCGGATATTGCTGCTGGCACCGGGCTTACTGTTGTAGTAGCTGTGATCTTGCAACCCGTGCTAAGCGTATACGTAATAACAGACGTGCCCGACGCTACGCCTGTTACAATGCCCGTGCTGGCGCCTACGGTCGCTATCGTAGGGTTTGTATTGCTCCATGTACCGCCGCCGCCATCGGTTAAGGCAGTCGTAGAGTTAACGCATACCGTAGTAGTGCCTGTAATAGAAGATGGCAAAGGATTAACTGTAACAATAAAAGTCTTGTTACAACCCGTAGACAAATTATAAGAGATAGTGGCAGTACCTGCTGCTACACCGGTAACAATACCGGTAACAGAACCAATGGCAGCTATTGTTGTAATGCCTGAGCTCCACGTGCCCCCGGTGGTGGCGTCAGTCAATGTAACCGTAAGGCCGGCGCAAACACTGCTGGTCCCGGCTATATTTGCCGGCACCGGGTTTACGGTAGCTATCTTATTAGCCTGGCAACCAGTGCTCAGTGTGTAAGTAATATTTGTCGTTCCGGCGGCTACCGCAGTAACCGTACCGGAGCTGGATATTGTAGCGATCGTTGTGGTTCCACTAGTCCATGTCCCACCTCCGGCATCGCTGAATATGGTAGTGCTGCCTGCACATATAGGAGTGGTGCCGGTGATAGCTGCGGGCAATGGATTTATAGTTTCTGTTTTAGTAACATAGCACGCCGGGCCTGCAGTGTAGGTAACTACCGTTGTCCCGGAAGCTACACCTGCAAGCACTCCACCGGCATCAATGGTAGCCACCGTTGTAAGACTGCTGCTCCATGCGCCCCCGCCGGGATCGGTCAATGTGGTAGTCGATGCCACGCAAACACTTGCGGCGCCGGATATAGCCGATGGCGCAGCATTAATAGTGATCAGGTTAGTATCAACACAGCCTGTGCTTAGCGAATAAGTGATAATTGACGAGCCTACCGCTACACCGGTAACCACACCAGTGCCTGTACCAATGGTAGCTACCGATGGGTTGCTGCTGCTCCAGGTACCGCCGCCGGTG
>JABDHF010000044.1 GCA_013285595.1 Bacteroidota bacterium | reverse complement strand
AGCATTTGATTTATTTAAAAACTATTACGCAGCTTATTCATGCCTCCAACAAAAGATTGATTTTATTCAGAATTATCAATCATGGAATATGGTTGCTATATGGGAGGTAATGAAGGCGATAGATGTAGATAAAAATAAATTCTCTAAAGAACGAAGTTTTACTAACCCTATTACTGAATATGATAAGTTTTCAAGCGATTATTACGAAACACATCAATTAGATTCAATAGAATTTAGATTATTTTCAGATGCAGCACAATTTTATGGCAAATACTTTTTATTCCACAGTTATCTAAGAGATACATATACTCAACTTTATGCTAAAGGGGCATTTTATTGGCTTACTCAAACAAAGCAAATAGATACTGTACTGGATGTTATATGTGATAACCCAATGAATCCTGGAGCCCAAATAGAGGATTTAACGTACTTACTAAATAAAGATAACTATTCCGTTTCAATAACTATTTTACTGGAAATAATAGATAATTTAATTGATGACGGATATGTGAAATTAAGAGAAGATGCGGGGAGAAATAACAGGTTTTACATAGCTACTTTTAAAGGTAGATTTTTTAAAACAAATGGAGGGTATAAAGCTAAAATTATCCAAGATGACGCTTCGAAAATAAAGATCGAGGTTGAGGCTGCAAGGGTTGAGAGGGTTGATAATTTGAGCGTGGCAAACTCAAAAAGATTGAATGACTTAACGCTTTATCTTGCAATTGGGACGGGATTTCTTGCCGCGATTGAGGCGATAAAATTGTTTGTTGAATTGGGTAAGCTGGATTATTTACTTTCCTTGACAGCCCTTTATCTTTTAAGCACCGGGTTAATCTTAGGTATAATAATATGCCTCCTAATAATAGAATTAAGCAAGCGGGTAAGATAAGGATTAACATAATGAAATTTGTCAGGCCTGACATAAAGAATACCCACTGGACCAAGCGTCCGCTTGGTCCTCCCATGCCGAAGCGTCCGCTTCCATAAATCACGATCCCTCACCGCCCACTCACATTACTACCACCTACATTTGTAGCAGAAAAAACCATTTGCAACATCATGCAAAAAACAAAAAAGACATTATACATCCAGGCAGGTAACATAATAAGTAAATTACTTACAATTTTCACAGATACTAGAGCAGTAGAGCATGCGAGAAATATAGCGTCCTCCTCCCCAAAAACAGCCCTTAAAACCGCGCCCACACTGCATCCTGATTTTTCAGTAATGAATAAAATAAATCGCTATTTCACCAAATACACAACCAGCATTTGCGCTACAGGCACAACAAATAAACATTATTTTACACATAGCTATAGAGCACCAGGGCGCTACGAAAATATACGTCCCTCCTCCCCAGAAAACGACCTCAAAGCCGCGCCAGGCAAGGGCTCAGATCGAAGCCGTCATTTCGCAACGAAGTTCTGCGCAGCAAACGAAGTGGAGAAATCCCCTGAAGATTTGCAATCAGCCGCATCAAAGAACTGCCTTGCGACATATCAACCAATCAACTTCTCAACCAATCAACAAAATATAGCGTCCTCCTCCCCAAAAACAACCCTCAAAACCACGCCCACACTGCATTCTGTTTTTTCACTAATAAAAAAAATAAATCGCTATTTCACCAAATATATAACCAGCATTTGCGCTACAATCACAACAAATAAATATTATTTCACACATAAATACAGAGCATTAGAGCGCTACGAAAATATACGTCCCTCCTCCCCAAAAAACGACCCCAAAGCCGCTACAGGAAAGGTTTTCAAATTTTTAATTACTATAAAAAATATACACCTTATGATCCAAACAGACGCTCGCGACGTATCAACCAATCAACATATCAACCAATTAACAAAAATACACGCAATCCTCCCCAAAAACAGCCCTCAAAACCGCGACAGGCAATGTTCTTCGTTTTTTAATTAATTAAAATTATATATGTATGCTATCTTAGAGCCGTCTCACGACCAATCAACTAATCAACAAGTCAACTAATCAACCCATCTTAACAAACAATCCCCTAATTTAGCCACATGCGCTATATAGGGCAACATATACAGGCTATCATAGATGCTTATCAAGGCGATGTGCCCCTGGCGCATTTCCTCAAAGGCTACTACAAGCAACACCCCATCCTCGGCAGCCGCGACCGGAAGATACTCAGCGCCCTGGCATATAGTTGGTACCGTGCAGCACGGGGTATTGAGGGCGCAGAATGGCTCAATGGCTTAATGACTCAATGGCTCAGTGCCCCCGCATTGTTCAAAGATTTTGCTTTGGATAAGTGGCTCAGCGACCAGGCGACCCCATTCCATGCCAATCAGCTATTCCCTTTTGGCCTTTCACTATCCGGCGGCATAACCAAACAGGAATGGCTATCGTCAATGCTGGTGCAGCCCGATCTGTTTATACGCATCCGCAAAGACAAAGGCAAGATCATCAGCCTGCTGAACAGCCAGCAGATACCCTTTACAGAGATAACAGATAATTGCCTTGCCCTACCCAATGGCGCTAAAATAGATGCACTCTTACCCGAGGATGCTTATGTGGTACAAGACGCTTCTTCCCAAAGAACAGGCACGTTCTTCAACCCCCATAAAAATGAGCAGTGGTACGACTGCTGCTCCGGCGCAGGCGGCAAATCTTTACTACTAAAGGATATAGAGCCAGGAGTACGGCTAACGGTATCAGACAAGCGCGAAAGCATTATCCACAACCTGCAGCAGCGCTTCCGGCTATACCGCCACGAGCTGCCTGTAGCACACGTTACCGATGTAACCAATAAAGACCAGCTAACAAAAGCATTAGGCACCAAGCAGTTCGACCATATCATTTGCGATGCACCCTGCAGTGGCTCCGGCACATGGGCGCGCACCCCCGAGCAGCTGCACTTCTTTGACCCGGCCACCATAGACAAGTTCTCCACTCTGCAAAAAAGCATAGCTATAAATGTAGCCAGCCACTTAAAGAAAGATGGCAGGCTCATCTACATTACCTGTTCTGTATTTCAGCAGGAAAATGAAGATGTAGTAGCTTCTATAATTAAAGAAAAGGGATTGACACTAACACAGCAGCAACTGATCAAAGGCATCGGCATTAAGGCCGATAGCATGTTTGTTGCAGTACTAAAAGGTTAAATAGTTAAAAGGTTAATTAGGTTAACAGGGCTTATTATGTCAAAAGGTCAAATAGCTAGAAGGTGGGCTTACGCATCCCTATTTAACTATTTAACCTTTTACCTATTTAACCAATCAACTATTTAACCAATTAACCTATTTAGCAGTCTTTGCCTTAAAGCTATTAATAGCCTTCCTAGTGAAGTCACTAAGCACCAGGTGGCCGCTGATAGCAGCACGGTCTGAGAGCAAAGTATCCCAATGGTCTGTGCCATGCCAGAAAGCCTTTTTTAGCTGGGCCATAGCAGCGGGATTGCTGTGTGCCAGCCTTTCGGCAAGGGCAGCCACAGAGTCATCTACTTCAAGTACTGTTTTATGCAGCTCGCTGTACAGGCCATGGCGCTTTGCCCACTCAGCCGACCGCCATTCGGTAGCGTCTATCGCCAGCTGAGAAAAGCCTGATACACCTATTTTACGCTCCACAGCCGGGCCTACCACAAACGGGCCTATACCCACAGCCAGCTCGCTCAGCTTTACCGATGAGTCTTCCGTTGCTATGGCATAGTCGGTGGCTGCTATGATCCCTACCCCGCCGCCTACAGCCTTGCCCTGTATGCGCCCTATTACCAGCTTGTGGCATTTGCGCATAGCATTGATCACATGGGCAAACCCGCTAAAGAACTTCTTACCCTCAGCCTCTGTGGCTATTGCTATCAGCTCATCAAACGATGCACCTGCGCAGAAAGCCCGTTCACCAGCGCTTCTCAGCACTATTACTTTTACACGGTCATCTATACCTATATCGTTTATCGTCTTGGCAAGATCAGTAAGTATGGCAGATGGCAGTGAGTTGCTCGATGGGTGAAAGAATTCGATTGTGGCAATACCATGTTCTATTTCGTGGGTTACATATCCCTCAGTGTGGCGCATAACAAGCTATTATTAGAAAATGAATGTTAACTCAAAGTTACTTCAAAAACGGAATTATCAATAGGGGTTAGGGGTGAGTTTATATTTTCCGGCTGATAAAATTAAATTCACCAACTATTTTTATACTTTTAAGCAAATCATTTTTATGAAGTCTATTATTCTGCCATTGGCGCTGGCCTTGTTAGTTACCGGTGTGGCAAATGCCAAAAAACATAAAGCCGCCCCTACGGCATGGAACCAATATGGTAAAGTTGCTGCCGGTAATGGAACTAAAGGCGCGACACTCAAAGAACTCGACGAGCCTTTCCAGGTATTTGTAGACAAACACAACAATGTATACGTGGCCGACAATGGAAATAACCGTATTGTAAAATGGGCCGATGGCGAACATGTGGGCGTTGTAGTGGCAGGGTTTATAGATACCCCGGAGAGCCCAAAATACCTTAGCGCCCCACATGGTGTGTGGCTGGATAATGATGGCAATCTCTATGCTACTGACTTTTTCTACAATACGGTACGCAAATGGCCACATGGCAAACTGGAAGATGTAGTAGTGGCCGGCAATGGAACCGCTGGTGCAAACCCGGAACAACTCAATGACCCAAGATTTATATGCGTGGATAAAGACAAGAATTTATATGTAGCAGACAAAGGCAATAAGCGGATCATGAAATGGCCTTATGGGGCCACTAAAGGTGAACTGATACCGGGATTAAAAGACGTGAATACCAACAGGGACCGCCAGTGTGTGTTTGTAGATGATAAGATGAACGTTTATACATCAGATAAAGCAACGGGCGAGATAACCAAGTGGGCGCCTGGGCAAGATAATGGCACCCTGGTAGCTCACGCCGATGGCGGCATGGGTATGTTTGTAGACCAATGGGAGAATATCTATGTGCCTTCTAATTTTGGAGACTCCGTAACTATGTTCGCTCCCGGCGATATGAAAGGGAAAAAGATACTGGGGGGCCACGGCAGGGGTAATGCCACTAACCAGTTCAGCAACCCCATATCGGTATTTATGGATGGGGACAACAACCTGTATGTTACCGACCATGCAAACAACAGGGTGTTGAAATTTGCACCGAAAGATTAAGAGTATGACAAAAACCTCTTGCTAAGGCGCAGTTTCCCATGTTATGTTTTAAAGACCGCAAAATGCTTCGGGATAATGCGCTATAAAGACTAGTCGCTTTTTAAGTGAAATGAGCCCGGCAAAATTGCCGGGCTCATTCAATATTATTGCTGCTGTATTAATCCTGGTTTTTCATTCTTACCATGGTAAGAATGGTGGCTATGGCCACGGTTTCGCCGGTCTCATCGTACACGTCTACCAGCCACCTTACTATGCCTTTGGCTATGTCTTCTGGAGTACGCTTTTCCTGGGCTGTCTTTTCTTTTACGGTCAGGCGCACACCTATAGTCATGCCGGGATATACGGGCTTTGTAAAGCGGGCTTCATCAATACCGTAGTTGAGCAGCACCGGCCCTTTCTTGGCATCTACAAACAGGCCTGCCGCTTTCGATAGTATGTAGTAACCATGGGCCACACGCTTCTCAAAGATGGTACCTTCGAGCGATGTGGCATCCATATGGGCGTAGAAGTTGTCACCGCTTACATTGGCGAAATTGGTGATGTCGGCGTCGGTCACTGTGTGCTTTGCCGTTATGAGTGTCTCGCCTATTTCCAGATCTTCGAAATGTTTCTTAAAGGGATGTATATCTGTCTCGTGCTGCTTACCACCCTGGTGATACTGGTTAGTAATGCGGGTGATGGTGGTGGGAGAGCCTTGTATGGCCGTGCGCTGCATATAGTGCAGCACTCCGCGCTTGCCGCCCATTTCTTCGCCGCCTCCTGCTCTGCCCGGGCCACCGTGTACCAGCATAGGCAGTGGTGAGCCATGGCCTGTGCTTTCTTTGGCACAGTCGGCATTTAGTACCAGTATACGGCCGTGCATGCTGGCTGTGCCTAGTACCAGTTCTTTAGCTATGTCGTCGTCTTGTGTTACTATAGATGCTACAAGCGATCCTTTGCCCATTCTTGCCAGTTCTATGGCATCATCTATGGTGTTGTAAGGGATTATGGTAGACACCGGCCCAAAAGCCTCTATGTTGTGGCAATCCGTATTCTTAAATGGATCTGTATTCAGGAATATGAGTGGTGGCAGGAATGCACCCTTTTCTTTATCGGCTCCCAGTACTTCGAAGTGTTCCATATCGCCGATGACTATATTTTGTGATTTTGAAAGGAGCTGTACTTTTTCGCGTACCTCGTTACGCTGAGAAATGCCAGCCAGCGGCCCCATACGCACCTCCTTCAATGCAGGGTCGCCTACTATATTGCTTTGCAGCCTTTTGCCAAGTGCTATCTGCACATCTTCTACCCTGTCGGCAGGTACTATGATGCGGCGGATGGCGGTACACTTCTGGCCAGCCTTGGTAGTTACTTCGCGTACTACTTCTTTTATAAAGATGTCGAACTCTGCCATGCCTGGGTGCACATCTGGAGCCAATATGCAGCAGTTAAGCGAGTCGGCTTCCATGTTGAAGGAAACAGCTTCTGACAATATCCGTGGATGCGATTTCAGCATGCGGCCTGTGGTAGCAGAACCAGTGAAGGTAACTACGTCCTGCGTTTCTATAGTATCGAGAATACCCCTTGCTGAGCCGCAGATGAGTTGTAACGAACCCAGTGGCAATATCTCAGACTTAATTATCTCTTCAAACACAGCTTCGGTCAGGTATGAGGTAAGTGTGGCTGGCTTTACTATTGCCGGTACTCCTGCCAGCAGATTTACCGCTATCTTTTCCAGCATGCCCCATACCGGGAAATTGAAGGCATTAATATGTACAACCACCCCTTCACGCGGCACCATGATGTGCTGGCCTATAAAGGTGTTGTTCTTGGAGAGCTTTGCGGTATCGCCATCTACATAAAAGCGCTCATCAGGAAACTGGCGGCGCAGGCTCGCATTAGCGAAGAGGTTGCCTATGCCGCCTTCTATATCCACCCACGAATCGCCACGGGTGGCGCCTGTATAGGCGCTTACCGTATAAAAGTATTCTTTACGCTCCAGCAGGTACATAGCCAGTGCTTTGAGCATACGGCCACGCTCATGAAAGGTGAGCTTGCGCAGGGCAGGGCCGCCCACTTTACGGGCATATTGCATCATAGCGCCAAAGTCAAGGCCATCGCTGCTGGCAGTAAACATAGGAGCGCCGGTTACGGCATTAAACAGTGTTTCGCCTTCCTTGGTACCATTTACCCACTTGCCTTCAGCGTAGTTCTTTAATTGAGTCAGCATTTAAGTTAAAAGTTAAAAGTCAAAGCCAAAACTTTTGGGCTTCTAAAAAGAAATGCAAGTTAAAGATTTGGCCTGACTTCCTGCCATTGTAGCCTTTCTTGTTATTAACTGCAACTATACCCTCATAGATTGTTTGTTTTTTTGCGGATGACGATAAGTAGGGCTACCCCCAGACAATATAAATGAAGCCTGATACGTTAGAAAATCCTTATTAACATATTAGGGATGAAATATGATTAAACTAGGTGGTATTATCGCACTCTTTGCTTTTGGTTTTATTACTATAAATAGCTGCACCAAGAAAGCAGATCCAGGCAATACTGTTATAAAATACCCCTATGACAATTATACGCAAAACATCGTTGGCAAAAGACTATTTCACCATTATTTCGTAAAGAATTTTTCTATAAATAACTCTCAGGTGCGCAGCAATGCTAACGATACTACGCTCACTTTTGCTTATACGTCTTACGATATCATTTCTATCAATAATGAAAAGTATAAATTTAATAATACCACTCCAGATTCCTGCTCGGTATTCGGGAATCATACAAATTCAGATACATCGAAAGTGATTATATATCATTACATCTCTGATAAGATATTTCTCGTAAAATATTGGCAGATAGACGACTCAAGTCAAATGACAGAAATACATCAACAATAGAAGCATAATTACTCCACCCCGCCAAACTGCCTTAGGTGGTGCATACTGTGCTTGTACAATAATTTCACCTGCCGGTCGAAGTTCAGAATGCCAAAGAATGGATTCGGGGTTTGACGGTTTGGTTCTTTTTCATGTACCGCAAAGAAGTGGTCTATCTCGTTCTGCAGTTCCTGTATGGCTTCCTGTTTTGTGGCATGCTTTGCCGGTGGCGGAATATCGGGTAATAATGGGTTGGGGGTATTTTCGCGCATTTGCTTTTCGCCATCCAGGAAAGCCTGCATAGAGGTAATCCGTTCTTCCGGCGTTACCACCTCCATTAATGTTTTACCGTTGGCTATGCGCACGTAATCGCTCATGTGCTCTATCATCTGCATCACGTTCATCTTACCCCATTTGCGCGGCGCGTCTACATCGAGCTCAGCAAGTATTTTGGTGTACTGATTTTTTAGAAAGTCAGCCTTTTGATCGAGGGCTTCCATTTAAGTCAAAAGTTTAAACCTAAGAATAGTATGTGATATAGATCTGACAACTTTTAAAAAGTTGTCAGATCTCTTTGTTATTATCTATTACAGCAGTTGCTTTATCAGCGATTCCTGGGTTATGCCTTCGGCTTCCGCCTTATAGTTTCTCAGTACGCGGTGACGGAGCACGGGCATTGCCATGGCACGCACATCTTCTATATCCGGCGAATATTTGCCATTAAGCAACGCGTGGCACTTAGCGCCCAATATAAGATACTGCGATGCACGGGGGCCTGCACCGTACGCTATATATTGTGTAGCTGCAGCAGCTACATTTTTAGAGCCGGGGCGTGTTTTTTGCACGAGGCCTACTGCATATTCCAGCACATTATCTGGTACAGGTACACGCCTTACGAGATCCTGGAAATAGAGTATGTCTTCGCCGCTCATCACTTTAGTAAGCTCAGGTACCTTAGCACCGGTGGTATTGCGCACTATCATTACTTCTTCTGCGAAGCTTGGATAGTCGAGCGTTACCTGGAACATGAAACGGTCGAGCTGGGCTTCTGGTAACGGGTATGTACCTTCCTGCTCTATGGGGTTTTGGGTGGCCAGTACAAAGAATGGCGAAGGCAGCTTGTACAAAACACCTCCGGTGGTTATACTGCGCTCCTGCATTGCTTCAAGCAGTGCGGCCTGTGTCTTTGGCGGGGTACGGTTGATCTCATCCGCAAGTATGATATTTGCAAATATAGGGCCTTTGATAAACTGGAATTGCCGCTGCTCATTAAGTATCTCGGCGCCTGTAATATCGCTGGGCATAAGGTCTGGTGTAAACTGGATACGCTTAAATGACAGATCCAGCACATCAGAAATGGTCTTTACCAGCAATGTTTTTGCAAGGCCGGGAACACCTACCAGCAGGCTGTGGCCATTACAGAGAATGGCTAATATGAGTTTTTCCACCACATCGTCCTGCCCTACTATTACTTTACCTATTGCTTTGCGAACAGCGGCTGTTTGCTGTTTGAGCGCGTCAGCGGCTTCTATATCTGTAGCGTATGCCTGCATTGTTTTGTACTTATTTGATATTAAACGGGGAAGTTCTATTATTTTGTGTAAAGAAACAAATTGTAAAGCATAACAAATGTATAAATCACGTGGAGATAACTATTAAAGAAGCACAACAACAGGTAGATGAATGGATAAAGACCGTGGGTGTGCGGTATTTTAATGAGCTTACCAACCTTGGCATATTGATGGAGGAGGTGGGTGAGCTGTCTCGCCTGATGGTGCGGAAATACGGGGAGCAGTCATTTAAAGAAAGCGATAAAAATAAGGAACTGGGCGACGAAATGGCCGATGTGCTATGGGTGCTTATGTGCCTTGCCAACCAGACCGGAGTAGACCTTACCGAGGCGCTGCAAAAGAATTTTGAGAAGAAGAATATACGGGATGCGAACAGGCATAAGGAGAATGAGAAACTCTTTTAGGAATTGGGAATTGGTTTGTTAGAATTAGGGTTGTTATATGGATTGAAGTGCGCCTGGAAACCCTCATACCAAAATTTAGCCATAAAAAAATCCGCCTGAAAAGGCGGACTTTTTTATGTACTTACTAATTAAGGCTGTTACTGCATTTTGACAAACTTATCTGTCTTGAGCAGGTTATTATTTTCGTCGTAGATCGAGATGATGTACATACCATCAGCAAGGTTGGAAACGTTTACGCTAAGCGCTTTCCTGCGGTCGATCAACACTTTTCCATCGGGTGTTGAAATAGATATCAATACCTTCACCGGTGCATCTATGTGCAGCACAGATGTAGCTGGGTTAGGGTATATTTTAATATCCCTGCCAGATATATAAGTAACTACACCTGAAGGTGCAGTAGTATCAGGCAATATGATAAATATGCCCGAAGTATCGAAACAGCTGTTAATGTCTGATACCAGCACTGTGTATGAACCCGGAGTTCCGTAAGGCACATTGTTTGTGGTGGCGCCTGTTACCAGGGTGTCGTTCAGAAACCACTGGTAGCTAACGAATGATGGTGCTGTAAACAGCAGGCCAGCAAGAGTATCGTAAGAGATAACCGGTGCAGGCGGGGCAAATACATTGGTAGTGTCAGTAAGTAATACAGTGCAGCCGCCATTGTTTACAGCTACCGTATAAAGGCCTGGAGTAAATGTTTCGTAGGTATCAAGGATAGCACCAGGAATCGCAATACCGCTATCGAACCACTGGAACGTATATCCTGTAATGCCACCTGTGATAGCCACATTCAGATCAACAGGAATACCGTGGCAAATAGTTGCAGTATGCTGGGGAAGTATAGCGCTGGCAGGTATAGAAACACCAACCGAGAACGGAAGCGCAGCCGTAGCAGAGCAACCGCTTGGATCAGTAACCGTGTAAGAAATAGTTGTAACGCCAACTACAAGCCCGTTAACATCGCCCGTACCGCTGATAGTAGCTACTGCAGTATTACTGCTGCTCCACACGCCTGATGGCGTAGCATCAGTCAGCGTATTAATAACGCCGATACAAGTGCTCGGTGAACCTGAAATAGGAGCAACGGTAGGAGCTGAAAGAACCGTTACTACGAGTGTAGATGCTGTAGCGCAGCCAGTGCTGTTAGTCACTGTATAAGAAATGGTAGCAGTACCTGCTGCAACACCGAAAATAGTACCACCTACTACGGTAGCAACAGTAGTGTTGTCGCTGCTCCATGTACCGCCGGCAGTAGCATCAGAAAGTGCAGTTGTTGAAAACTGGCAGAAACTTGCTGTACCTGTCAGCGCATCAACAACAGGGTAACCAACAACGGCAATAACAGCAGAGCCTGACATAGCGCTTGTGCAACCGCTTGTACCATCGGTAGCAACTACTGTATAACTACCGGCAACTGATTGCGGGCCAAAGTCTACAGCGCCACCTGAGCCAGGTAACGCGCCGCCTACTGGCACTGTACCATCAAATAACTGGTAAGTAGCAGTAAGGTCAGAACCAAGCAGGCTAACATCGAAACCTACACCGGTTACGCAAGAATTACCACCACCTGTAACTGAATATATATTAGGTGGCAGAGAGCTTGTTACAACAACAGAGTTGCTCATGTCGCTTGTACATAGTGCGGCAATATTAGCGCCTACTACAGTATAAGTACCAAGAGTAGTTTGAGGGCCAAAATCAATTGGAAGGCCGGTACCTGCTATCGCAGTGCCAACCGGGGAACCATCGACATACAACTGATAGTTCACGCCAAAGTCAGAAGAAATAAGTGAAACATCGGCGCCTGCGCTACCAGAGCAATAATTACCACCACCCGCTACCGGATAAGCCGTAGGTAGTGGGCTGATAGCAATAATAGTACTGCCTACCATAGGGCCTGTGCAACCTGTAGCTGGGTTAGTACCAAATATAGTGTATGTGCCACTTGTTGTTTGTAAGCCAAAGTCGAGCGCGCCACTTGTACCTGTTAAAGTAATTCCGGTAGGTACATTGTTTGCGTATAACATATAGCTAACACCAAGGTCTGATGACGGCAGCCCGATATGAAGGCCAATACCGCCAACACAATATGCACCACCACCGATAACAGGGTATTCAGTAGGTGCAGCATTAACAGTGATCACCGCGCTGCCAGTCATGCTGCCAGTGCAGGTAGATGTTGCATTTGTGCCGATTACTGTATAAGTGCCACCAGCTGTCTGGAAGCCGAAATCAAGCGCTGCACCTGTACCTGCTAATGCAGCACCTACGGGAGCAGGGCCATCATATAACTGATAGTTAAGGCCTGTTTCAGAACCAGCCAAACCTATATCTACTCCTGCGCCACTGCCTTCGCATATGGTGCCGCTGCCAGTAACAGCAAATGTGTTTGGTACAGTGCTGATGGTTATTATTGCGCTATCGTCCATATTGCTGGTACAAGCAGTGCTTGCATCTGTAGCCACAACTTTATAAGTACCAGCAGCAGTTTGTAAATTAAAATCAAGAACTGCGCCAGTGCCGGGTACTGCTGCGCCCGTAGCCGTAGTACCGTTAAATAACTGGTAATTCACACCTGGCACAGAACCATTAAGTTGAACATCTTCACCTGAACCGCCTACACAATAAGAACCACCACCGAATACATTAAATACGGTAGGTAAAGGAAGAAGCGTAACCGCAACACCACTATTCATTGTGGCGATGCAACCGCTGGTTGTGTTCGTTCCTTTAACAGTATAGAAGCCGGAACCGGCCTGTAAGCCAAAGTCTAAAGTTGAACCAGTACCCGCAACAGGAATACCAGTTGCAGTAAATAAGTCGAACAGCTGGTAAGTAACACCTGCATCAGAACCGTCTAAGCCAACAGAAACCCCTGTGCCGCCAGTACAGAAACTACCACCACCCGTTACATTATATAAGTGTGGTAATGAAAGTGTGTCTACAACCGCAGTGCCTGTCATATTAGATGTACAGCCTGTTGTAGCATCAGTAGCTACTATTGTGTAAGTACCTACACCAGTCTGGTTACCGAAATCTAGAGCAAGGCCATTACCGGCAACCGGTGAGCCTAATGCTGCAGCGCCAAGGAACAACTGATAGTTAACACCTGTTGTAGAAGCTGCCAGGCTAACATCGGAGCCCGTGCCGCCAACACAATAAGTGCCGCCACCGTTAACACCGAATGCCACCGGCAGGGAGTTGATAGTAACTATTGCGCTGCCTGTCATATTATTATCGCAGAAAGTAGTTGCATTTGTACCTATTATAGTATAGGTGCCAGGAGTTGTTTGTAATCCAAAATTTAAAGCAGCGCCGGTTCCTGAAACCAGGCCACCTACTGCAGACCCGTCAACGAACATCTGGTAATTAACGCCGATATCAGAATTTGCCAGTCCAACCGCAACTCCTGTACCACCAACGCAATAACCTATACTGCCACCCGTAACCGCATATGCGTTAGGCGCCGGGATAAGTGTAACCACTGCGCTGTCAGCCATGTTGGACGAGCAACCTGAAGTAGCATCTGTACCGATGGCTGTATAAGTACCTGCGCCTGTCTCAGCGCCAAAGCTGAGGAAACCACCGGTGCCACTAATTGGCCCGCCAACGGAAACGCCATTTAAATATAACTGGTAGTTAACCCCGATAACAGAGCCAACCTGTGAAACATTAATACCGAAACCACCAGCACAGGTGGCGCCGCCGCCTATTACGCCAAATGCTTCAGGCAGGGAACTAACGGTAACTAGCGCATCGCCAGTCATATTGCTGGTACATGCTGTTGTAGCATCTATAGCTTGCACTGTATAATCACCAGCGCTCAGCTGCATACCGAAGTCAAGTGGGTTACCTGTACCGGCAACTACTGCACCAGCAGCAACGCCAGCCCTGAACAACTGGTAGTTAATACCTATATCCGATCCTGTAATTGACACATCAATACCACTCGCGCCAGAGCAGTAAACACCACCACCCAATACATTATACACTGTAGGTAAGCCAGATACCGTAACAGTAGTATTGCCCACTACAGCAGTACATCCTGTAGCTGAGTTTGTACCTACTACGGTATAAGCGCCGGCAGTAGTTTGCAGACCAAAGTCTACGGTACCACCGGTACCACTTAATGCAGGGCTTACAGCAGCGCCATCAGCAAACAACTGGTAGCTGACACCTGCTTCTGAACCACTCAGTGTGACATCAACTCCTGTACCACCTGTGCAAAAGCTGCCACCACCTGTAGCTGAGAATACAGCAGGCAGTGGATTGATGGCTACTATAGCGCTGCCAGTCATTGTGGCTGAGCAACCTGAAGAACCGTCGGTAGCAATAGCTGTATATGTAGCCGCGGTGATCTGCGAACCAAAGTCGATAGCAGAGCCAGTGCCTGGAGCGTTAGTGCCAACGGGTACTCCATCTGCTAAAAGTTGATAGCTAACACCTGGGGCAGAGCCTGTTAAGGTAACGTCAACTCCTGAACCGCCGAGGCAATAGGCACCGCCGCCGGTTACTGTAAAGGTAAGTGGCGCAGCAGTGATACCCACTGTTGCACTGCCAGCCATGGTAACAGTGCAACCAGTTGCAGATGCATTAGAAGCGACCACGGTATAGGTACCAGCGCCTGTTTGCGGATCAAAATTGATAGGATTGCCATTACCCGCAACTGTTGCACCAACCGGTGTAGCGCCAAAGAATAATTGATAGTTTACGCCAAAATCTGTGCCATCTAATCCTATAGTTACACCAGTGCCGCCTGCACAATAATTACCGCCGCCATTTACATTGTGTACTGAAGGTAGTGGCACTACTGTCATTGCTATTGTATTAGAAACAGCCCCTGTTAATGATGAACATGGCAAAGAAGAGGTCAATACAGCATTTACTACATCCCCTGTTACCAGTGTGCTGATAGAAAAGGTGCTACCGGTAGTGAGGAAAACATTGTTCACAAACCACTCGTAAGAAGGTGCAGCGCCGCCGTTTGTAGGGTTTGGAGTGAAAGTAACACCAGCGCCTGTACAAACCGGGCCTGCCGGAGATGCTGTGATTGTAACAGCAGCCTCAAAACCTGTTAATAATGAAAGGCTGCCGAAATTAGTACCTGATTCCCCGGTAACAATACCAGAAAGGCCGCCAGCGAGTGATGCAAACAAATTGCCCGGAACAGCTGATACTGATGTAGCCTGCACCTGCAACCCTGAAATAGTGATCTGATCTGCAGTAGCAAGGCCTGAAGTACTTATGTCTACTGTAAAAGTAGTAGGGCTGCTAAAAACGCCACCAGCAAGTGATACACTGGTAACATCACCTGCGCTTGTAAATGTAAGTGTTGGCAATGCGCCAATATTAAACCTCCAGCCTGCAGGAGCAGTGATCGTTAAAACGTCGGTACCGGTAGAAAGGTCAGAAGTTGCGCCCTCGGTTACTGTAATGTCACTAAGCGCAGTGTATGCAGCCGATCCGCCACCTACTGCAAAGGCTGGGCAAATGCCGGTGCCACCTGTTGCTGGCGTTACGGAAAATGTTGCGAAACCTGAGTAGCTGATAGAGCATAGCATCATCGCCAAAAAGAACATTCTCATGTTTTTGGCACGAGTGATCTTACGGACGAAATGTGAATGGAAGGTTAGTAAGGAAAAATTTTTCATGAGCAAATTATTAAGCATGGAATTTGTATTTTTCTAAATTGCAGGTAAACATACTAAAAAAAGATTAGACAGTAAAACATTGCATTAACTTTTTTAAGAAATGCGTATGTATTAAAAAATTGCAGATTACAGGCTAATATACACTTGTAAAATACATAAAAAAATTACATAATAATTTTTAATACTTGCGTTATAAAACATTATTGTGTCGAAGAAATTGCCCGGTTAGGGCGAAAAATATACATGTAATTATATTTAACTTCGAATTTCAGAACATGAAATATAGCCTGTGTTCTGGAATTATTAACCAGGTATCCTGGCTATGTATTTAGACATCTCTTTGATCTGCTCTACCACCTGTGCATTTGTGGCTTTGCTTGATTTCGCTTTGTTGAAGTATATCTTGGCATTGCGAAAATCGCGCCTCTGAATGCATATGCTCGATAGCTGTAGATAGGCCGTTGCCAGGTTGTCTTTATCCGGCAGGCCTATTTGTACCGCTTTCCGCAGGTTTTCGTAGGCTTCTTTGTTATTACCCTTTCGTTGCGCTATTGCACCCAGTTGCAGGTAAGCAGTTCCCTCATATTCTTTTTCCGTTCCCGCTTCCAGTCCTTTCCTCAGTTGCTGCTCGGCAAGGTCCAGGTCGTCGCCCATTGTGGAAAAGTTTGACTGTAGCATATAATAGGAAGACCGTATAGGTTTATATAGGAGGTTAGGGTATTTTACTTTTGCCAATAATTTTTTGGCGCCTTCCATATCTCCGCTTTCCATATATCCTTGTATCAGC
Organism: Bacteroidota bacterium; assembly: GCA_013285595.1. Lineage (GTDB taxonomy): Bacteria > Bacteroidota > Bacteroidia > Chitinophagales > Chitinophagaceae > Nemorincola. The sequence goes on along the minus strand of JABDHF010000044.1, from coordinate 7,232 downwards.
GTCATAGGTCCTACCAGGAAATAAGCAACAACCATGAGTATTGCCACCAAAAAGGGAATCCAGGCAATCCACCATGTTACTTTGAACCCAATAAGGAAACCGAGTGCTATTAAAATAACTGCAAAAGGTATGCGATAGAAAACTAATATCCGTCTGAAATTCATATTATAAATTGGGCGGCAAATATACTTTTTTTGAAGAAACAATTCATTTGAAATTATTGTCCGTTTATCTTAGAATAAAGGGGAACTATCAATTTCTTTGTAATTTTGTTATAAAGCACGATGAATGACTAGTAATACAGAAGGGATCGCACTAATTTCAGTTGCCTGTACCGGAATATCGGCTGTTTTAGGCGTTATTGTTTATATACGGCAACAAAAAATCAACCGCATTCAAAACTTGATCTCGGTCTTCCAGCGTTTTTCAAACAACGATGATTTTATTTCTATATTTAATATTTGTGATGCGAGTTACGTACGGTTAAATTCGCCAGAAGGAGAACCATCTTTATTTCTTAATCAATTGAAAGTAATACCAGCAGAAAAGAAATATAAATACCTTGCCCTTTTAGAAGAGATTGCAATATTGGCTAAAAATTCAGCTGTGATAAGTACAAATGCTCTGCATTTATTTAAATTCCATTTTTACTATGTTTATGGTAATCATAAAATATCAAATGAGTTTTGGAGCAATATTGGCAGTGGCGCGGATGAAAAAAATAAAGAAGGGTGGGATTACCAAAGTGATTTTGCCAAAAAATGTGCGGCAAGCATTGTAAAGTAGACGAGGTTTCCAATTAATAGCTATTCTCATTTCAAGTTTTTTATTACACTTGTTGTTACTGTTACTTTGAAACAGGTGGCAATGACAACAATAAAGAAATTTATTACTGCTTATTACCCCGCACTATTAGTATTTTTGTGATAATCAGTATCGTCACACAGAATGGATTGGTATAAAAATTGGTTTGGCTCCCCCTTTTATAAGATATTATATCAAAACCGGGATGAGCTGGAAGCGCAGGAATTTGTAGAGAACCTATTGGCCTACCTGCAGCCTCCACGTGGCAGCGCCATGCTGGATATAGCGTGCGGCGAGGGGCGTTTTGCAAAACAGCTGGCAGAGCACGGGTATGACGTAACAGGCATAGACCTGTCGCACGAAAGCATAGAAACTGCAAAAGCTTATGAAACTGATGACTTGCAATTTTTTGTGCAGGATATGCGTTTGCCGTTTTATATCAACTACTTCGATTACGCTTTCAATTTTTTTACCAGCTTCGGCTACTTCACGCACGATAGGGATCATGCACTTGCTGCAAAATCATTTGCCGCTGCGCTGAAAAAAAATGGCATATTAGTTATTGATTATCTTAACTATGAACAGGTGCTCGCAAACTTTGTGCCAGAAGAGAACATACAACGCGGCAGCTACAAATTTACAATACTGCGCAAACTGGAACGCAACCATATTATTAAGGACATCAGCTTTGCCGATGCCGATAAAAAAATAAGGCATTACACAGAAAGTGTCGCCGCTTTTTCACTGGCTGATTTTATCAAATTATTCAAAACGACTGAAATGTCGCTGGTAAGCACCTTTGGCGATTACCAGTTGAATCCCTACCACCCTATTGACTCTCCACGCCTTATTATGATCTTTAAAAAGAAGTATGCATAGCATAAAGGGCATTCTTACCCATTGGGATTTTATGGCGTGGTATTACCTGAATACCCAGTGGCACAATGCCTTTCTGGATGTGATACTGCCCTATCTGCGGCAGCCATGGTTCTGGTCACCACTATATTTATTCCTCCTCATCTTTATGCCCTATAAGTTTGGAAAAAAGGGATGGATATGGTGCCTGCTGTTTTTAGTATCCTTCATACTGTCCGACCAGGTGAGCGCGCACTTGATGAAGCCTTATTTTGAGCGGTTGCGCCCCTGTAACAATTACCGGGTATCGAACCTTATACACCTTATAGTGCCCTGCGGAGGCATGTATGGCTTCCCTTCATCGCACGCCGCAAATCATTTTTCTCTGGGAATATTCAGCGCAGTAACACTAAGTAGATTGGTGAAGTGGATATGGCCTGTGGCTATATTATGGGCACTGGCGGTATCATACTCCCAGGTATATGTGGGCGTACACTACCCTCTTGATATAACTGTGGGTGGATTGATAGGCACTGCAATAGGTATTTGTACCGGCAAGCTCTTCAATAGATATTTTGGGCTTACCAGCCGCAGTATCGCAGCATTATAAGAACCACCTATTTCTTACTTTGAATAAACTTATCCAGGTCGTCCTGGTAGTTCTTATATGTAAATTTGGCATCCAGGTCACTGAAGTATTCGTTATCTACCGTATTGCTATAAGCCCATTCGGCAAAGTCAACCTTACTGCTTTCGAAACCAAACCAATCCATCATAGCGCCTACCTGTGCCGTTGTCATTTTCTCATCTTTAAGGCCGTCTTTTAATAACTTCATTTTTTCGGTATCTGTATTTTTTGAAGCCACGTTTGTTTTTAGCGCATCTACTTTAGTGTCTGTAAGTGTACCCAACTTTTCAGGGGCCACGGGCGATATGTTTGGCTGCACATCGTTGCCATTATCATTATTCACATAGCCATTGTTACCATTATCCTGGTATTGTCCCTGCCCTTGTGCTGCCGGTGGCAGATTACTGCTGTAAGCGCTTATTTCCTGTTCCTGTACATCAATCCCATCGCTAGCCGGATCGTAGGTGAACAGGGTGATCATTCCATTGTAGGTTTTAACCTTGCCCTCATAAATAACTTCCTGAAACGTCCTTCCGCGCCGGTCTTGACTTGCAGCATATATCTGCAGCATATGACGGCCCGGGGGCAGATCTCCAACTGTTACGCCTGTTCCCCGCTTATTAAAATAACGGCCATCTACGGCCACATTCACCGCTGTATTATCTGTTAAATGCACCCGCAGCATTGTCTGCGCTTCAGAGATCGTGGCCCCTGCAATTATCAATAAAACGATCAATAACTTTTTCATAAGAGAGTTGTATGCAATTTGGTTAAACGTCAATAGTCATGCCACTATTGTTAGTAGCATATTTCAATAGGGAATTTTAACACGGAAGTAACAGCGCACATAATATGCCTGCCGACACACCCGCATTAAGCGACTCTGCCCCACCCCTGCGCGGTATCATCACCTTTTTAGTGGCCATAGCTGATACCGCTGCAGATATCCCTTTTGATTCATTACCTATTATTAAAACTCCCGCATTCATTCTTTCCACACTATATACATTATCCCCATCTAATGTTGCAGCAATCTTTGGGAGTGTTGTTGCAGATAAAAACGGCGCCAACTCAGCCTCATACAAATGCACACGTAAGTGCCCGCCCATGGCGCTTTGTACCACCTTAGGATTATAAACATCAGCACACCCTGGCGAGCAAATTACATGATTGATGCCAAACCAGTCTGCAATACGTATGATGGTCCCCATATTCCCGGGGTCTTGTATATCATCGAGCGCCAGGTACCACTCATTTATTAATGGCACTTCCTTCCGCTCTGGTGTGGGTACGACAAGCATCACCTGGTTAGGCGTTTGCAAGGCAGACAGCGCGGATAGCTCCCTATCACTGACAATATATAATTGTGCTTCGTGGTGCTTAGCTATCGGCGAAGTATGTTGTGCAGCCCAGTCTTCAGTAGCAATTATCATTTGTATATGGGCTGCCGACAAAAGCCACTCGTGGGCTATCTTACCGCCCTCCGCAATAAATACGTTATTTTCATGGCGGAATTTTTGCTGCGTTAACGACCGAATGTATTTATTTTGCGCTTTCGATAGCATACGCCTGCAAAACTATACTAATTGTAGTTACCTGATACATGAGCAACGGACTATTTGATAAGAGGTGCAATGTTTTTCATATTCTGCTTGCAGCGGTGCTTTATATATCGTCGGGTTGCCACAGTACACGAAATTTAACCGAACACCAATACCTGCTACGCAAAAATAAAGTAGAGCTAAAGTCAGATAAGCCGATCACCAACAAAGGGGAAATAAAAGATAACCTCACCAGGCTTATCGTGCAAAAACCCAACACGTACTTTTTCAGTATGTTTTCCATAAAGCTGTCGCTCTACAACAAGCACTACGAGAAATGGCATAATACACCCGATGCCTTACTACCAAAATCAGTAGAGCGGCCTGTGATAATCGACACAGCCATGATGCAGCGGTCTGTGCAGAATATGAAGAACTACCTGTTTAACCAGGGATATTTCTATGCGAAGATCAAAGACACTTTTAAAATAAAGAAACACAAAGCTTACGCCACTTATATAGTTCAGCCCGGCAAAAACTACACCATCAATAAAGTAAACTACGATATTGACGATAGCAATGTGGCCCGTATAGTACAAAAGGTTAGTGATGAATCAGCACTGGTAAAAGACAAAGAATTTACCTACAGCCTTACAGACGAAGAAAGAAGCCGCATAACAGGCGCTGTGCGCAATAGTGGCTATTACAAATTCACCCAGGAGAATGTAACGTTTAAGATCGACACGTTTGACAAAACCTTGTTCAAAAATATTGAAAGCCCTTTTGAGGGTGCCGTAAATTTTATTTCCACACCTAAAAAAAGTAAAAAGCCGACGCTGGACATTGACGTGATCATACGCCTGGCCGATGATACAACCGCGTATACAAAATATACTATTAATAGTGTGCACGTGTACCCCGACTATAATAATACTGCTGACCTGAAGGACAGCCAGATGATAAAGAAGACGATCCACAACATGGACTTCTCGTACCACAATGAATATGTGCACCCTAATGTTTTATACAAGCATATTTATTTATTCCCAGGCAACCTCTATTCGCAGGAAGATGATGACAAGACCCATGTAAAGCTGAATGAGCTGGGCATATTCCAATACATAAACCTACGATTCAGGGAAAATCCATTAAAGAAGCACACACTCGACTGTAACATTTTGCTCAACCAAACCAAGAAACACGACTTCTCTACCAACTACGAAATATCGAGCGGATCTACCTATTCGCTTGGCAACTCCGTGGGCGTTAACTACAGGGATAAGAACTTTTTGAAAGGAGCAAACCTGTTGACAATAGGTGTAAATGGCGGTGTGGAGCTTGGCTATACCAACGGCAGCGATTTCGTAAAGAACTTCGACATACTCACCAAATACTACGGTATCAATGCAAGCATTGATTTCCCTAAATTCCTGGCGCCGGTTGCTTCCTCGTTGTTTGATAACAGTAACTTACCGCATACCATTATTGGCGCTGGTGAGAATGTTATAGACCGCGTAGATTATTTTACCCTGGTAAATACCAGCGCCAACTTTACCTATAGCTGGCACCAGACCCAAACGATCACATGGGCATTTTCACCCGTGTTCATCAACATTATCCGCCTGCCTATAGAAACCGACTCTTTCAAAAATGTACTGAGCAATAATGAATACCTCAAAAACAGCTACAAGCAGAATTTTATAGAAGGGGAAAACCTAACATTTACCTACGACAACATCATTAAAAAACGCGGCATCAACTATTCTTACCTTAAACTGGGCCTTGAAGAAGCAGGCGCAGCATTGGGTGTAGTAAACCAGCTGGGCGTGGCGCTGAATGATCTTTACAAAATACAGTATGCCCAGTATGTAAAATTCGATTTCGATGCACGGCATTATTTTACATTCCCCCACTCTGTACTTGCTATGCGGTTTTATGGAGGCGTCGGTATTCCTTATGGTCAGTCGAGCACATTACCTTATATAAAGCAATATTTTGCAGGCGGGCCCTACAGCCTTCGCGGTTGGCGCATACGCACACTGGGCCCAGGTAGCTTTTACGACATAAACAACATAAACAACGTAAATCAGATAGACCGGACCGGGGATATAAAACTGGAATATAATGCAGAGTACCGCTTCCCTATCGCGCCATTATTTGCAGGTGCGGTAAAAATGAATGGCGCATTCTTTGCAGATGCTGGAAACATATGGCTCGCGCAAAAAGACACCAGCTATGCAGGCGGTGAATTCAGGCTCAGCACCCTGAGCCAGGATATAGCGGTAGACTTTGGGGCTGGCACCCGTTTCGACATTGCCTCGTTTCTTACGTTGCGTGTAGATGTTGCCATTCCTGTAAGGAAGCCATACGTGCATACCAATAGCGGATGGGTGTTCAACCAGATAGACTTCTATAACTCTACTTGGCGCGCCAATAATATTGTATTCAATGTATCTATCGGTTATCCATTCTAGCTTAACAGTAATGAATATCAACATTAACCATTGATAATTAACCATTAACCATTAATGATTATCTTTGGCCTTTATGCGTAATATAAAGATCATAGAGGTAAGATCTGAGATAGGCGCTGGCACCCGTGGCGCCAGCCTTGGTATTGATGCTATTAAGATAGCCGCGCTCGATTTTATGAGCAATCTTTTTGTGAACTTCTCTTCCGATATAATAGAAAATGAGAACAGGCTGCTGTACGAGCCTATAGCATCGCCTTATGCAAAGCGTATACAGGGTATATATACCATGTACGACAGGGTGTCTAAGGCCGTTTGTGATACCGTAAAATCGGGCCTTTTCCCTATAGTCCTTGCGGGAGACCATAGCACTGCCGGCGCTACCATTGCCGGCCTGAAGATGGCGCGGCCTAAACGCCGCCTGGGTGTGGTTTGGATAGATGCACATGCCGACATACATACGCCATTCACTACCCCATCGGGCAACATGCATGGTATGCCGCTGGCTATATCTATGGCCGATGATAACACAGACAACCAGGTACATAACCCCGACCCGCAAACACTGGAATACTGGAACAAGCTAAAAAATATAGGTAAGATAGCTCCGAAAATAGGCGCTGAAGACCTCGTGTATATTGCCCTTCGCGATCTTGAAAAAGAAGAAGACGCGCTCATAAAAAAAGGCAACATCAAAGTGATACCTGTGGCTGAGATACGCAGAAAAGGCGTGGAAAATGTAGTGCGTCAAACGTTCCTGCACCTCTCTAACTGCGATGATATTTATGTATCGTTTGATGTGGATAGCCTTGACAGCTCTATATCGCGCGGCACAGGTACACCGGTGAGCAATGGCCTCAGGGAGCGCGAGGCGGAAGACCTTGTAGCATCATTCATGCAGCATCATAAGATCTGCTGTTTTGAAATTGCAGA
>JABDHF010000043.1:5740-23711 GCA_013285595.1 Bacteroidota bacterium | reverse complement strand
TCGACTTTATAGCATTCACAGACCACACCAAAGAGGTGTTTGTGATCACAGACATGGGCAGGTGACCTGCTATCTACAGGGGTATCTCCCTAACTTAAAACAAAATTATTGCGAGGCGGGTAGTGCAGGTAACTGTTCCAGTCTATGTCAAATATCTTCTTTAGATTTTGCCGGAGCGCTGTGAGGGTATATGCTTTTGCCAGGTACAGATTAGCGCCGTTCTGGTAGCATTCGTCTATCGTTTTTTCATTAATGATGGAGGTATACATAACTACAGGCAACCTATCGTACTCGCGGTTTTTCCGGATCTCTACAATGCAGTTCACCCCGTCTTTGCAGGGCATATTTATATCCAGGAACAGGATGTAGGGCACACGGTCTTTGAGCAGTATAAAAAGGGCATCGCCGTTCTCGGCATGCCTGAGGATGTAAGGGATTTCAAGGTCGTTAAGAGCAGTTTCAAATATAAGCACATCCTCCGTGTCGTCTTCGGCAAGCAGTATGTCTTTTTTAGTAGCGAGGTGACCCATGGGTATCGATTTTAAACGTTTAAAGTTAAAATCTTTATCCTATTCACCACATTTCTGAAACATAATTTCGTTTTCTATGCAAAATGGGTTGTCTATGTTGTTGCAACAGGTGCGCAAATGCATGCTGTAGCTGCTTACGCCAGCGCTTCATACAGCCCATTGGCGCGGCTCTCCCAGCCCGCCAGGTACTTTGAATGATCGCCCGTGGCTACATGCTGGTAGTAGACTATCCGCCTGCTGTGCAGGAGTTGTAATATATTGCCGGCGGCATTCAGCGCAGCAAGCGTTTGTTCGCCGCACACGCCGTCCTGCTGCAGGCCCAGCATGTGCTGTATGCTTTTTATGGCATTGCCACCGGCATTTACGTACCAGTCGTAGCAGTAAGTGGCTATTGCCTGGTTTTGCACGCCATCGCCTTTCATCTTATCCCAGAAGTTTGCTTTGTAAAAGGCATTTACGAGATCATCAAGCTTTCTATCCTGAATTATCTCGCCCTGCACCAGCGGCTTTAGCCTGTCAATGATCTTCCACCCTTCCCAGTCTGGGAAGAAGCGGCGGGCTATGCCGCGGTAAGTGTCGCCATCTATCAGGGTATAGCCACCTTCGTTATGCAGCACGGCTGCCTGGCTTGTTAAGAAATCTGCCATTGTGTTTTATTGCTTCTGGTTTGTAAAATTAAAGATACGGCATTGCTTTTGTTTACGCCATTGCAATGCCTTTTTCCAGGTCACTGACTATAGCTGTTGCCAGTGCAGCCCATGGGCCTGTCATGAATACAGAGATCACCATTTTAGCATCTTCGCAAAGCGCCTTCTTTGCTTCAGGTGTCAGTGCGGCTTTTGCCTCTGTGGCAAGCGCTTCGGCAAAATGAACGAGTCTTTTCATTGTTTGATTATTTATTGGTGAGATTATTTTCTTTCAGGTATTCCGCTACCCTTCCACAGCACCGCAATGCAGATGAGCAGCGCAATAACAGCTGCAGCAATGGAGCAAATGGAGAAGATCATTTTAGTTTACGCTTGAATCTGTGGCTGTGTGCGTGCCATCGGCTACCGCCTGGCTTAGCACATTTTCTTTTATACTGCTGCTCACAAGTGCAGGGTCGGTAGTGGTAGATGCTGCGCCAAGGCCAAGGGCGGATAATGCTGCGCCTATTACAATGCATGCATTATTTACCTGTCCTTCTATGGGTGCATATTTCGCGGGCAGTATGCCCTGGTTGTAAATGATAATGTAAGCAAGCATAGCGCTGCCGGCATAGCCGCATATCTTAGCCACGAGGGCATAGCCAGCCGGGCTTTTACTTCTGAAACGGGCTATAATAAATTTCAGTATGCCCATTTCCAGCCTGTTTGGTTTATTCATTGCCTTTTGTTTTCGGTTAACAGTCCTTTTATGTCTAGCGCGTTTTGTTGTATCTTATTATCGCGCCGCATATTTTCTTCCTTCATGCAGCCAAATACTGTTTTAGTATCTTCTTTAAATGTGGCGAGATCCCTGCGCTGCTGCTCTATGGCTGCGGTGTTGGCGTGCAGCTCTTTAGTATCGCTGCTGATCACAGAGAATGCCGCGTGCGTTATCTCCCAGCTTATGGTGAGTGTAGAAATAGCAATGGCAACCAGGCTGTAGTATGGCTTCCAGGCATCGTGCCACTTTATGATCCTGTTTTTTGTTTGCTGTGTCATTGTTTTAATTTAAACGGAGAACTTTCCAACCCACGTATTTACCAATGCGGTATCCAGGTCGGCGCCGGTAAATACTTTTTCCTCTTTGTCTAAAGTAATGTGTACTGCAAAGTCATCTCCCTCCCTGCCAATGCTAAAATGATCTGTGCAGCTTTTTATTAACGACATAGTATCATAAGGGCCATCATACCCTGCGTCTGTTAATATTTGTATTTGGTCAGTAGTCATAATGATCAGTATAAGCCGGCATTGAATCCTGCCGGTGGTGAATAAGTAAGTGTTGTTGCTCCAAAATTTGTGGTCCAGTTGCATCCATTGGCCAAAAAGCCCAGGTTGTTTTGCCCTACCACAACATATATTGTTGAAGGCAACCCTGTTATTAATGCACCGTTAGGGCTATTATTCAAATAAAACTGCAAAGTCTTTGCGTCTGCATCAATGGCCAACCCGTTAACATCTCCTGTAGTATAGTTTGAAAATCCGGAACCATTAAAACCGCCGCTATGGTTCACTCCCAGGTATGCATACTGTCCATTGATAACCCATGAATTTGCATCCTGGCCTAGTGCGGTCATATCAGCCGCTCCGGAGCACACGCCTATCATATCGGACCCATTAAATGAGGAGTTTTGCTTGAGCTCGATATAATATTTGCCACTGCTTACGCCCACTGTTGTCCTGCACCCACCATTGGGGGAGGTAAAGCCAACCATATCTATAGTTAAATTACCTCCCGACAGCGTTAGCCCGGAAGTGATGTCAGACGGGTTTAACGTAGCATATGCCGGAGCTGCGTTATGTACTGTAACAGTAGTGATGGCATAACATCCCAAAGACATCGTATAAGTGATCATTGAAGTGCCTGCAGCCACACCGGTTACCACGCCAGTACTGTTGCCCACTATAGCGGTTGATGTTACACTGCTGGCCCAGGCGCCCCCGGTTGCTGCGTCTGATAAGGAGGTTGTGCTTCCTGCATTTACTGTAAGTGTGCCGGCAATGGCCGGTACAGCGCATGGCTGCTTAAATAGCACAGCCTCTGTATACTGCGCATTGCAGTTGGCCGAAAAAAACAAGAACATAATAATTAATAGCCGGTCCATTATCTTATATCCAGGGCTCCCATCCCTATTGTTATCCCTAAAGCTGTTGCGGTCAGCGAGCCGCTGATACCGCTTGTTGTTACAAATGTGCCCGCCTGCAGGTTAGCAAGCGATGTAGCGATATTGAAGGTGTTAGCGCCGGTTACATTTACCCAGTAAGTAGCATTCAAAGCAGGCGTGGTTGCAGTGCCTGCGCTAAATTGTATCTTCTCGCCCGATACCAGGCCATGAGCCGTCCACGTAAATACACCGGGCGCAGCATTTGTAGCGGTAACAGAAGATGAGGTTTTGCAGTAGTCAACCTGGTATACGAGTTTATCCAGGGCATACTTATTGGTGGTGAGTGTTGGCGCGGCTGCCCCTGAAAAATTATAACACCATGCAAATGCAAGCGTTCTGCTTCCTGTTCCATCCTGCCATATATTCAGCGATCCGGCTTGCCCTTCTTTAATGTTAGTGGGTACACCCAGCGTTCTGTTGCCGCCAAGTGTTACCGGCAAATTATTGCTTGTTGATAAGTCTACCGCTATGGTTGATGCATCGGTCAAAGCAGCTGGTGTCACTGCCTTGCTCTTAGTTATTGATTGCGATACATCAACATAGTCAATAGCTGCGGGCAAATTACCGGAAGGCAAAACGCCCGTAACATCAGCGCTCGCCAGGTCTACCGTGCTGTAAGTGTTTGGCGTGCCTCCATGTAAAATATTATGCGCCGAACCCGCAGACGATAGCTGCGCAACAACCCCACTGCCATTAGTGTACAGCAAGGCCCCGTTGGTAGTGAATGAATTAAAGGTTGGTGTGCCGCCTACATCGCTGCTGCCATTAAAAGCATTGCCATAAATATTTCTCGCGGTGGTTAACGTTGCCGCCGATCCCGTGGTGTTTTGATTAAGTGTACCAATGGTGGTGTTGGCGCTTGCCGTTACCCTGCCCTGCGCGTCCGTCACAAATACTGGTATCTGTGTCGCAGTGCCATTCGTGCCAGCCGTGCCCACATTAGTCATAGCTATCGTACCGCTCGTAGTTATCGTGCCTCCCGAAAGCCCTGTGCCTGCAATGATAGAAGTAACAGAGCCAGCGCCCTTTGCAGCTATCGCAGTTCTTAAATTTACTTTCGCAGTATCGTTCTGGCTATGCGTCACATATCCTTCTGTTGCCACACTGTCTGCTTTACGTTTCAGATAAGCGGTATCAGCAGTGTTGAGTTTTGAAAGCAGGTCTGTCTTTGTAGCTAAATGCCCGGCAGATGTATCGGGCGTAAGCGTGCCCGATGAAGTTATTACACCACCGAGCAAATTTCTTCCTGCGGTAACGGCTATTACGCCACCACCACTGCCGCTTACCGGGCTCCATGCGCTGCCATCGTTCACCATCAACTCGCCCGTAAGTGTGTCGTAGTAAATACACCCCACGCTATCTACCTTTGTAAAGTTTGACGGCCCCAGCGGTAGTTCTAAAAACTTCTGGAACGAAGTACCACCCTTCTCTACCCACACATGCTTGGCAGTTCCTGTAGTATCATGGCTTTGTGCATAGCCCGCTACGGAGCTGCACACGAGCAGTATGCTGAATATCTTTCTCATTAGTGATGAAGTGCGCCGTAACCGGCAGGTGGAGTAAAAGCGTATGGCGTTGCGCCAAAATTGACAGTATACCTAAACGTGGTTCCGGCATCATCCCCGCAAGCGGGATAGTAAGTGCCCGCTGATAACGCAGGATATGCGGTGCCAAGCAATGTTCTCGTGCCGCTGCCGCTTGCCGAATAATAAACATCAAGTGTTCCCGCGCCGGCGTCCCACGCCAGGGCCACCAGGTCCCCTACATCAAAGATTACGCCCGATGCAAATGGCAGATAAGAACCGCCGCCATTATGTGTGAATATACCTGTTGGTGGTATGCTGATCACCGCAAAACCATTTACATCATTGCCGAAAATAGTGGTTTGGTTGGCCGCGGCATTCACAAGGCCAAATATCAACCGCTTTCCCGCACCGGCCGCAGTTATCGTATACTCAATGTAATATTTACCTGTACTTTCCCCTATTGTAGAGATAAACTGGCCTGCTGATGATGTGGAAGTAACAGTTAAACGTCCATTGGTAAGCGTACCCAATGCCGGCCGGTTAATAGGGTTAAAAGTGGCATAATAAGAATAGGTAATGCCCCCTATCGGCATACGCAAGGGTATTTGCCCATAGCATACCGGCGAAAAAAACAATAAAAAAATTGATAGTTGCTTCATTATTCCTGGTTTACGCCCTGTGCGTGCCATTTGCCATCACTAAGGGCCATTAATTCTATTGTTAGAGGTCTTGAAGTACTGCCAACAGTTGCAGTTGGCGCCGTAACAGTTGTTCCAAAAATTATTGATGCACCGAATGTCAACGCGTGGCTGGTACCATTGTCCCATATCTCTATTACAAACACCTGTTTTGTTGTAGGCGTTCCGCTCACATTAATCGTCGCAGCCCCATTCAAGACGGGTATCGTTCCCCCATCGTAGTTATCGGTATTCCATGTCACAGTACCCACATTTGCCGGCGACACAGAATCCCTTGCAGTTATTCGCTTGTTAGTAAGTGTATTCGTACTGGTTGGCGTTACGCCCGATGTAGATGTAAGTATGTTACTCATACCTGCACCTCCCACAGTATCGCTTCTTGATGCTAATGTTCCATTAACTGGCGGCACGTAACTGACGTGAACTGAATTAGAGGTATCACCGTATAATTGAGTCCCTCCGCCATGTGGTAGGTTCCCAAGCGTCAGCCGCCCTGTTCCGGCGCCTCCTACATTATCTATAGCCCCTATTTCTACTCCGCTTTTGAATAAACCAACTAATTCCTGCGCAAGATCGGCGCCATCTACTGTCAAGTCGCCAACAATAATTTGGTACTTTGTTTGGTGCAGCACTACGGTACTCTTTATGCCCATTCCATCGCCTTCATCCGGCATTAGCTGGTATCTATAATCGGTTAATCCCCCCGAGCTAAGTCTTGATTGATAAATAGAACCAGGGTCTTTTGATATAAAGCTCCCGCTATTGCCCCCAATACCATCTGTCGATGACAAGCCGCCCGTAAAGACACCCGATACATACATAAGCATACCGCCCGATGGTGTTATCTTTACCCCGGAACCCGGGCTGCTGTACGTACCACTATTGCTAATAAACATTCCATGTGTCGTATAATTGCCCAGTGCCGTTACCGCTTGCAGATCGCCAGACGCCCCTATAAGTCCATACAACTGCCCCAGATAATTACACACGCTATCTACATTCCCAAACACCATGGGCGGATGAATAACCGAAGTCCCCGTCAGCGCGCCATAGCCCGCATTAAACGTTCTGAAGTTATTTAAGTTCGTAAGAAATTGCGCCCTTACCTGGCAGCTTGCAGCCATCAGCAGCAACAACAAAATTCGTTTCATGCACAAAAAAAGAAGAGAAGAAAAAGCAATAAATTCATGCGGAACATCCGCTACCGTATGGGCTGTTGGAATGCCCTGAAAAACACACATTAAGAAGAACGGGTTGCTTAACGCGGCGTAAAAGTAAACACAGGCAATTCAAGTGGTAACACACACAAAATATTAAACCACTTTTTCTATAAATTCTCAGAAAAATTACTCCCGGTTAATAACAGGCATTCCCTTTCTTCAACTTATTAACCAATCAACTATTCAGCTCAATCAACTATTCAACTAATCTTCTTATTTTTATCACAAAATCTGACTTATGAAAACTACGGCAGCCCATATATTCATTGCCACTTGCCTCATCATGCTTTGCGCCACATCAGCCTATTGCCAGTCATCGGCAATGGAGAAAAAAATGGGAGCGATCTTAAGCAAGAGCGTGCCAGGCGCCAAAGTAAACATTAACAAAACCACGCAGCTTGCAGAGATCAACGAAAGCTCCGGCGGCTCCGCATATAATTTCAAAGTACCTTATTTACAGGCAAACTATAAGTACGATTTCATTTGCCCCAACCTTCGCGACACCACCTACCGGGTAAACGTCGACTGCGCCAGCGGCCAGTCCTGCATAACGCTAACCCAGAACGGTAAAGAGCATCATACAAGATCCATCATCCTGTCTATGGCCGGAAAGAAAGATGCAGCGGCGCTTACTAAACTCTTCAAACAGCTGAAAACACAGAAAAAATAAAACAGGCTATTGAAGTTTACCGCATAAAGAAGTACATCCGAATGCCGAATACCGCAGGGGTGATTTTTCTTGCGCATTCTATCATCCTCTAATCCTAAAAATCTTAGTTCAGGCAATTATGCAAACACACCATCAAACGTACCATCAAACACCCTGCCTCCTATCGGCACCGGCGTCGGAGTAACAAACGCATTTTGGTCGTCCGATCGTTGCATCAGGTTGCAGCTGGCATATAGCAGCGGGTTCACATCGCTGCCTTTTACCTTCCATATATCCGTAAGGCTGTCGCTGCTGCCACCATTATACAGCACATACGGATAAGCATTACTATCACCATCCCGCATTATAGCCACATTATCTGCCATCAGCGCCTCCGTCACCATCTCCAGCATATACCACGGCACCCCCAGGCTCACATCGCCCAGGTGCAGGTCAAAAAACCGCTTCTGCTGCGTCTTTATCTGCACCGGGTTATACCCCTGCTGAAAGTACCCAATATTAATACCCTTAGGCCCGCTCATAGACGGAAGGATATACCCCTCTGCCCTTATCCCAAAAGTGATACCATAAGGAGGGTACGGGCCCGGAAACCCGTCCTGCCACTGGCCTATAAGTATATTCTTTGCTGCATTATTGGTATTGTAGGTAAACTGGAACAACAAAGTGTCCGGATGCGTATTGCTTACCAGCAGCGGCTCACTATAATATTGAACAACCGTAACACCATCCTCCAGCGCATTATCCACCCGCAAATAATAAACGCCCCCATCCGGAATGTCACCCGCAAGATCGCTAAACCTAAAAGCCCAAAGCGAACTCAGCATACCCACCGTAGCTCCTGTTACCGGATCCGTAAAGGTAGTTAATCCTCCTAGCCGCCCTTTCAGGTAAGGAAAGTTAACCACAGCCACCACCTGCTTATTCTGGTCACACACCAGCAGGCTCGCCACATTCGCATTTTGCGTCTCCTGCGTATGCACCATTATGGTCAGCAAATCCGTATTCACCACCTTCTGCACATACGGCAGCTGAGTTTGCCAACCCTGTATGCAATTCGCATAATTATCCTGCCTCAGCACCGTAAGTCCATTGTTACTCGCCGGGCTGAAAGCCACACTATTTGATAAAGGAAATATTGCTATAGCATCAGCCATGATAGAATTTATTTAGTACGTAAAATTAAGATGAACCACCCATGAGTCGTTCCACAACAACTGCTAAATTATTATATAAGAATCCCTACATTTGCCAAAATATCCATGCTATGAAAAACCTCCTTCTGTTCGTTTTGGTTTGTTGTTTGTTTGCGTGTAAGAAGAAAGACACCCCCTCTCCAGCCAACGACTTTTACGTCGCATGGGATAGCCTGCACATGAATTTCGAAAAGAAATACTGGTTTACAAACCTCCCTTCCGCCATAAAAGTCGACACCCTTATTTTTCATCACGATAAAAGCCTTACCGAAATAAAACCAGATTCAGGTTCAATAACCTACACTCCCTGGTGCTACAATTACGTCAACACAGTGCAGGTAGGCGGAACTACAGAATCTTCCGTGATTATAAAATATCACCTAGCCAATGAATCTCCAAATGGCTTTTATCTCCACGATGACCTTTTAAAAGATACTGTTCTAATGTATTCACAGGGCCCAGTGATACCTGGATACATTAGTTTTGGCTACGCCCTAACAGATACTACTAAATAAATGTTTGGCTAGGTGTCGCCACAAGCGTGAACCTTGTCGCCGCCCCGCTCCCAATTTTCTGCTCTATATCCCATATAAAGCCTTTATACACTTTTTTCACACCGGTATATGGGTCTGTATCTGTTATGCTCACATAGCCACGCGGATCGCTGCCCATTATGGCATATAAGTTTACAGGCGCAGAGGTGGTAAACTCTATAAATACCGGCTTAAATAGTTGCTTCACCTCCGTATCGCCGCCCCACTTGCTGCTCATGTTGCTTATAGGGATGTCTTGCGCCTCTGTCACCAGCCCCGCGCTGCCTGTTTGCAGGTTCGACTGCATTCCTGGGTAGAGCGCCTCTGTAAATCCGCCACCACCGGCTATCCAGTTATTGAACAGCAGTTGGTACTGTTTTCTGAACGATATATTTCTGCTGCCCAGTCCGTCAAATAACGAAGCTATCAGCGCACCATTCCGGCGCACACACCTCGCGGGCGATAATCCCAGGTTTGTTGCCGTATCAGGGTAGTTAAGGCCTAATACATACGGCGCGCTGGCTGCATCTGGGTCCGTGTTCTGCACATTGGGGTATACCAATACAGTAGATGCTATATTAGGCACAGTAACGCCATCTGGCGACACTACCGCGGTTACTGCGTCGTGCAGCGGGTCGGGGTCTATTTCTACTATGTAGGTTGCATTATCAGAGTTAGCGCCGCTCTGGTCTTTATTGTTTTGTTCTGCCCGGGCAAATTCCTGCTGGTACATATCCGCATTGTCGGGTATGGTCAGGTCTATATCGCTCACCTCTTTTATTATGGGCATCTGGTAATCCTGCTCCACGCAAAAGCTGTCAATACCATAGTCTGCATTTTGCTGCCGCTGCTGGTAGCCGGTTTTCATATTATTGCCCTGCATGTTGGTAAACGGCGTTATTTTCAGCCCGTAGAAGTCGCTTCCCAGGTCCAGCAACAATATAGTTGGGTCGAAGAAATAGCTGAGCGGCTCTATTACAAATCGTTCTACCCCGCCTACAGTTTCTATACCCCCCGCTCTTTCGGATTTGCAATCCGAAAGCACATGGTAGGGGATTTGCAATCCCCGTTACCATAGTTCTCGTTCCTAAGATCCTCTAATCCCAAAAACCCGCTCTTTCGGATTTGCAATCCGAAACATATGGTAGGGGATTTGCGATCCCCGTTACCATAGTTCTCGTTCCTAAGATCCTCTAATCCCAAGAATCCCGCTCTTTCGGATTTGCAATCCGAAAGCACATGGTAGGGGATTTGCAATCCCCGTTACCATAGTTCTCGTTCCTAAGATCCTCTAATCCAAAAACCCTGGCTCAGACAAAAAGACCTAATTCAAGCTCGTCTCAAACGCGCTCCACTCCGTTATACTCCCGCTCACAAAGCTCGTCTGCGTACCAGAAGTAATTTCCTGCACCCTGAAATACCGGAACGGAAAACTCTTGAACACCGCAGCATTAGACACCTTGCCACCACTCGTCAGCGAGCTGATTGTTGTGCTCGATGTGCATGCGCTGCACTGCGTCACATCCGCAAGCACCGTATACCAGTTCACATTATCCGGGCTACCCTGGTATATCACCGTGCCACCCGTAGTGCCGCTCACGTTCGCCGCCGTCCACTGCACCTGTATGTTCCACCCCAGTATGTTGCCATACCACAGGTAGCTGGTATCTGTATTCACCGTAGTGTCGTTCACAGATATATTAGTGATCACACCACTGGCTATCTTCTGCCGTTGCAGCGCCACATTGCTCCTTACAGTGCCCTGCCCCATACACGCCGCACACGCAGACAATACCACCATCAAAACCAAAACTATTTTCTTCATTGTTCGTTTTTTTTATTGATTAAATAAGTACGTAACATCTCCCTCTCCTTCGGAGAGGGCCGGGGTGAGGCCCTACAGCTGTGCTATCTCATACACCGCGCTCTCACCCGAAGTCGAGAACGGGGTCAGCGCCTGCGCCACATCCACAGATATCTCAAACTGCATCAGGTTATCCTGCTGTATACCATTCGTAGCGCTCGTGTCGCTTCTCAGCGCATAAGCATGCACCGCAAACGTGATGTTTGTACCATACGGATCTTTAAACGAGCCATAGCCGCCCAGGTAGCTGTTATAGTCGCCATAGCCCATGCGGTTCTGGCGCGGTATCCAGTCTATCAGCGCAGTCGTGCCATGCGCCATCACCAGCGTCACACCCATCGGGTAGTTGCCGTCCGTTAGGTCTGTCGACTGTTCTATGTTCAGCCCGGTAAACTGGAACGCCGTATTCTGCGCATTGCCATTCCCCTGTGCCGCCCAAAACGATGCATTCACATACGGCTGTCCGCCGCTTATGCAGTCATACGTGCCCGTGTTGTAATAGTTCTGCACCATCACCTCCTTCGCCAGCTGAAAGAACTGTTTCTGGTCGCCCGCGCCCACCTCATGCACATAGTTGGTTGGGTTCCAGGTCACACGCGTGCCCACAGGCGTGGTCGTCTTTACTACCTGTGTCCGTTGCGCCAGCAGGTACGCAATAAAGTCGCTCTCTATCTGGCCGTGTATGTTCAGTATGCAGTTCAGCATATTCTGGTCAAATGCATCCTGGAACGAGAAGATATTGTTATCCATCTGCTTCAGCGATATGCTGAACGTGTCCGAATATGTTGTCCAGTTCAGCGGCATGCTCATGCTGTCGCCCGATGGCCCCGTGTGGGTCGACGTCCGTTGGTTACCCGGCACCCGCGTCTGGCGTTTCAGTGCAAAAGCCTGCACCGAGCGGTCCTCCCGCGTTCTGATATCGGCCGCCGATTTTATCAGGATGTTCGCATTCGAAAATCCCAGCTTCAGCGCCGGCAATACTCGCTCCCTGCTTTCGGGATCCGTAAATTTTTTCTCCAGGCGCGTCTGTGCAGCCACGAGATTTGAAGGTGTGAAATTTGCCACTTGATTAAAGGGTTTTAGGCAAACAATGCAAAACATATCCTGTTGCAGAAATTCCTTGAGCGCTATCCCGCCCTGTCTCTCCCGGAAATACATATCCCGATTTCCAGACACAAAAGTACCCCACCCAATTCCAAGTGAAAAACCAAAAACAAAAAGAAAAACAAAAAAGAAAAAACGACCCGCAACACACCGCCCCATCCCCGCCGTCATCTCGCAACGAAGCCCCCGATCCTTCATCGGGGCGAAGTGAAGAGATCCCCCGAGCATCAGCAATCAGCCCCATCAGCGAACTGCCTCCAATTGCGGCAGCAATCACACAAAACACATCTCATCACCTCCACCAAAACAAGGCCAGCCGAAACACAACGAAACACCGCCCCATCCCCGCCGTCATCTCGCAACGAAGCCCCGATTCTTCATCGGGGCAAAGTGGAGAGATCCCCCGAGCATCAGCAATCAGCCCCATCAGCGAACTGCCTCCAATTGCGGCAGCAATCACAAAAAACACATCTCATCACCTCCACCAAAACAAGGCCAGCCCTAAAAGGGCGCCATACGTCAGCGTAGGGCATCGCCCTACGACACCCACATACGAAACACAACGAAACACAGCCCCATCCCCGCCGTCATCTCGCAACGAAGCCCCGATTCTTCATCGGGGCAAAGTGGAGAGATCCCCCGAGCATCAGCAATCAGCCCCATCAGCGAACTGCCTCCAATTGCGGCAGCAATCACAAAAAACACATCTCATCACCTCCACCAAAACAAGGCCAGCCCTAAAAGGGCGCCATACGTCAGCGTAGGGCATCGCCCTACGACACCCACATACGAAACACAACGAAACACAGCCCCATCCCCGCCGTCATCTCGCAACGAAGCCCCGATTCTTCATCGGGGCAAAGTGGAGAGATCCCCCGAGCATCAGCAATCAGCCCCATCAGCGAACTGCCTCCAATTGCGGCAGCAATCACACAAAACACATCTCATCACCTCCACCAAAACAAGGCCAGCCCTGAAAGGGCACCATACGTCAGCGTAGGGCACCGCCCTACGACTCGCGCAAACGAAACACAACGAAACACCGCCCCATCCCCGCCGTCATCTCGCAACGAAGCCCCGATTCTTCATCGGGGCAAAGTGGAGATATCCCCCGAGCATCAGCAATCAGCCACATCAGCGAACTGCCTCCAAATTGCGGCAGCAATCACACAAAACACAGCCTATCACACGCCACTGGCGCGAGTCTGAAGCAAGCCCTGCGCGCCGCCGACTCGTGTCTACCTAATTGAACCAGTCTTCAGACTGGAGTAAACCCACCTCAACCAATCAACGGTCCTTCTCCTTTATGATCCCGTTCCGCTCTTTTATCTTTTCATCGGCAGTCTTTAGCTTCTTTTTGTTGCCGTTGTCTTTTTCTTTATACTTTCCTTCTACTGGTGCTGGCGTAGTATTATCTGTTGCTACCGGCGCTGGCGTAGCCGCTGGTGCAGGCGTAGCATCTACCGTGGTCATGGCGCTCAGGTCCACCTTATACAGGCCTGCATCATCCACCGTTATATGGTTATTGGCCACCGTGCCCGTCTGCCCGAAGAACGTATCCGTGCTGTTAGGCGCTACAAACAAGTCCATCGGTTCGTTGGTCTCGCTGTTCACCACCTGGCCGCGCTCTGTGTCTATGCGCACGGTCACCTGCTTGTGCGTCTTCAGGTCCAGGTACCTTACATTGGCCTTTGGCACAAAGGAGCCTGCATACTTATGATGCACGGTAGTCGTAGTGGTGGTAGTTGTTACCGCCGAGTCCCCGGGCCGCATGCTCGTACTGTCCGAGGTCGATGTCGTCGTAGTCGTGCTGTTGCACGATGATGCCATGGCCCCCATCAGCGCCATACCCAGTAATATGTGGTTTGTTGTTTTCATTTTATATGTTTTACCAATAGCATATAATAATCATACCTATACCCGGCACACTACATTATGCCCCACCCGTCCCGGCAAAAAAACTGCACTTGCCACATTCATTTTTATCTTCTTTTTTTATCTCTATTTCTATTTTCATTTTCATTTTCCATATGTGCATACATATGTTAGTAGCTATCTCCACACATGTCCGCACATATGTTCACGCATATGCTGCCGCATTAGCAGGTTGCGGCAGCATTTTCCATCAAACAAGATTTTCCGCGCAAAAAAAAATGGATAGATATACCTCGCGCCATATAAAAAGAGTTCATAAACAACCCATCTATGCGCTCATTTCGCAGTTGCACTAACGCTCAGCAACAGTTTCATCGATTGTCACCCTGGGCCCCGTCAACGGGTCCTGAGGCCATGCAATTAGCCGATCGGAGCGATGCATCCCAAATTGCGGCGTCAAACCACCATACCACACTTTGTTACATCATACCGCAGGCATATGTTCCTGCATATGTTGCACATATGTTCATACCATCTTATTGCTCCAGCTATTTTGCTGCTAAAAATACCACGTAGACATTGATACCACACGATTCTGGTAGCCTTCGTGTTCAGGCCAGGGGCTACAAATGAAACAAATAATAGGCTTTAGCCAAAACTGCGTGATTAGGGCAATTTTAAAGTCCAATTGGTAAAAGACCGCTCCAACCTTTATAAATGTTAGCTTTTTAATGGATCCCAAGTCCCTGACTAAGGCTTCTTTCAATATCATCTGCATTAATATAACAGCCAAGTGCTATGTCAGAAGGCAGTAATTGAAGGATGGTTGATTTGCCTGATCCATTAGGCCCCGCGAAAATCCGCAAACGTTTTTCCATTAAGAAAGTGACATGACTTTTTGGATCTTAACTTTAGGTGCTACCTTTTTTATTATCCCGATCACTTTGATTGTTTGATCAGGGTTGATACGAACTATCTTGCTATCTCTTACCACTGTTATAAATGCATTATTTTTAAGCGCTTTCTTTTTCACCGCAGATGGCAATCGCTTTATAGCAATTTTAATTTCCTTTTCAAACGAGGCATCATTTGAATTGACTGTTTCAATTCTTTTGTATGCCGTTTTGTTCGCTGCCTTTTTCATCACGTAAAGATACGAAACTTGCCTCTGGTGTCAAGCATGCGCTAACCACAATGTGATATAATTTACAAGCCTGAACCAGGTTATTTCCATTCCTCAGTATTCCTCAAGTTAAGCGCCATGAGGTGATTCTACGTATATATACTCTCGCTTCAAAATTTAGAATAGTGGCACGCGTTATTTTAGTTAGGACATCCTAAAAGCCAAACATACACATTAAACAAATCCGCAACCCATCTTTGACCTTAACAATAAAAACAATCTATTTAACCCGAATTTAATTGAACCTCAGTGTTCTACCCCTGTTTTATAAAAAATATACTACTTACGTTTATACCATTGCAATAATATTGCTAACCTTCAAAAAAAATCTCTCTTTTATGAACAACGATCCGGGCCGCTACGCCAACCTCTCTATCTCAGACCTGCTCGATGCGCGGGAAGCATTTCATATCATGCTCATGAAGAAAACAAATGTGGTAGGCACCGCTATAGGTAAATTCCGCAGGCGTATTAAAAAAGGCAACGATGCCAAGCGGCTCGATAACACCATTGTCGATGAAAACTCGTGGCCATGCATCATTGTATTTGTCGATCACTGGATGACCATGGAAGAGTTCCGGTCTTCATCAAAATTCGACAGCTACATCACGCCTACGCTCGATCTGAAAGATGGCCGCGAAGTGCCTGTATGTGTTATAGAAGCGCCCACCATGTCTGCCACGCAAGGCCTCGTAAACCAGGAGCAGGTCATCTTCCCGTCCGACTATGTAGGCGGTGGCTATCCCCTCATCATAGAGTCGCAGGGGGTCGAGCGCATCGCATCCATTGGCTGCATCGTGTCCGATGGCAATAAGTTCTACGCCCTTACCAACAAGCACGTTACCGGCACACCGGGCACTATAGTGTATACCCGCGTAAAGGGCACCCTCGTCCCCATTGGCAAGAGCTCCGGTAAAAACCTGGGCAATATATTCTTCAGCAAGCTCTACGCCGGTTGGAACGATACCAGCATGGTCACCAATGTAGATGTGGGCCTGGTAGAGATAGACGATATCAAATACTGGAAAACAGGCATCTACAAGATTGGCGCTATTGATAAGATATTCAACCTCGATACTACCAATATGTCGCTCAACCTCATAGGCGCACCAGTAAAGGCTTTTGGCGCAGTGAGCGGTGCGCTCCAGGGCGAGATCTCCGCGCTGTTCTACAGGTACAAATCTGTAGGTGGCCTGGAGTATGTGGCCGACTTCATGATAGGCGGCCGCAAAAACCAAACCCTTAACACCATGCACGGAGACTCCGGCACCGTATGGGTAGCCGAGACTACCGATCGTAATGGCAAAAAAGCAAACCAGCCGCTGGCAGTGCAGTGGGGCGAGCATTGCTTTGTAACCGGCGGCTCTGTATACAAGCATAGCTATGCACTGGCCACCTGCCTGTCTAATGTGCTACGGGAGCTGGAGGTAGATATAGTATCGGGCTGGAACGAAGACTCCGACTATACCTGGGGGGAAGTAGGCCACTACACCATCGCCAACTTTGCCGTAGAAATGATAGCCAACAAAGAGCTGGCAAAACTGATGCAGGCAAACCTGGAGCTTATTACCTTCCAGCAGTCCGACCTCATTACCGATGCCGCCATAAAGCGCAAAAGAAAGTCGATCAACTATACACCACTGGCAGACGTGCCAGACCTTATCTGGAAACTCCGCGGCGGCGCCTACCAGCGATACCTGGAAAACCCAAACCACTTTGCCGATATGGACAAGCCGGATTCTGACAACCAAACCCTGCTGGACCTCTGCACCGGCACGGGCAGCAACATGAAGTACCTGACACCCGCCGAGTGGACCACCTACTATACCGACAAAGAAGTAAAAGACAGCAGCAAGGGCATACTGCCATTCAGGGTATGGCAGATATTTTTGCAGATGGTAGCCTATGCAGCTAAGGGCAACAAGGCTGGCTACGTAGCCGCGGCAGGCGTGCTGGCGCACTACGTGGGCGATGCCTGCCAGCCGCTGCACATCTCTTACATGTTCAACGGTATACCCGCGCAGGGCAAGGGCGAAGCAAAGACCGGCGATGGCGTGCACGAAGCCTTTGAAACCACCATGATCAACAAGTACAACAAAGACATAATACCCGCGGTAGAAGCGCTGGTGAAAGGCAAGAAGTACAAACTGGTGGCCATAGGTTCAGGCAAAGAGGCTGCAGCAGCCACAGTAGGCCTTATGAAAGACACCTTCAAAGCCATAAAGCCGCAAGACATTGTAGATGCATTTGTAAAAGACGGCGCAGCATTCCCCGACAACTTCTGGAACAAAAAAGGCAAAACACTCATACCCGCATTATTCACCAGCGGCGCCAGCACCCTGGCCAGCCTCTGGAACAGCGCATGGGAGCTAGGCAACGGCAGCGACAAAATAAAGAACCTCACCGGCGCCGACCCCGACGACATCATCCACCTCTACCAGGACCCCACCTTTCTCCCCTCAGTCAACATCGCGCAGATAGGTGACTACATCAAGGACCCCGCAAACATTCCTAACCACAAAAAATAATAAGTATAGAGCTCACAAAAAAAATACTGAACATTTACCGCTCTTTCGGATTTGCAATCCGAAAGCATATGGCAGGGGATTTGCAATCCCCCGTTACACGTTACGCCGCTCTTTCGGATTTGCAATCCGAAAGCATATGGAAGGGGATTTGCAATCCCCGTTATCATAATTTTACATTTTGACACATGGGATTGAAAAA
>JABDHF010000043.1:0-5640 GCA_013285595.1 Bacteroidota bacterium | reverse complement strand
GCCGCTCTTTCGGATTTGCAATCCGAAAGCATATGGAAGGGGATTTGCAATCCCCGTTATCATAATTTT
Organism: Bacteroidota bacterium; assembly: GCA_013285595.1. Classification (GTDB taxonomy): domain Bacteria; phylum Bacteroidota; class Bacteroidia; order Chitinophagales; family Chitinophagaceae; genus Nemorincola. The sequence continues at coordinate 5,571 of JABDHF010000043.1, read as the reverse complement.
ACATTTTGACACATGGGATTGAAAAATAAAATAGAGGCTGGTGGAAGGGAATATTGCCAGTAATACCTGCATGGTAAGCGGGGATTGCAAATCCCCGTTTACAGCTTTCGGATTATAAATCCGAAAGAGCAGGGGCAACATAATTGGAGAAAAATTAAAAATTTTAGGACATTTAAAAAATAATTAATGAAAATAGTTTTTTTTTCTTTTGCTGTATTTGCAGCAGTGAGTTGTGTCAGCCAAAGTGCAAACAAACAAATTAAAACTTATTATAATTCAGGCAAGGTTAAGTCAATTACCGAAATGTTTAACGGGAAAAAAAATGGACTGGAACAGCTATTTTTTGAAAACGGCAATTTATTTATGATTCAACATTATAAAAATGACATGCCTGTAGATAGTTTTTATCAATATGATAAGGATTCCGCAAATGTGGTGTTATTTAAAGGCTACTGTTTTCCCAGAGTTCACGCTATAATATATTATTCAAATGGTGATGTATATGGGGAAACTGATTTTAAAGAAAAATCGGTAGAAGATGGAATGGTGACACTTTATTTCACCAATGGAAACGTTGCGGCGACTACGATTTACAAAAATGGGAAAAAAAACGGAACGTATATCGATTATTATCTAAATGGAAAAACGAGACGGATTATTCATTATAAAGATGGATTAGAAATTCCTCCAGTTATTCAGTTCGATACTACAGGTGAACTTATTAACCATACTCGTTAATAGTATACATTCTTTGAGGCTGTCTCAAAATTCCGAGACAGCCTCTTTTTATTCGGGTACCTGATGGCGAAAGTTTTCGTACAGACGATTCTAGCGTTTCATTTTACTTTTGAGACAGCCTCTTTGGAGAGAGCGTTTGTAATGCCGCTCTTTCGGATTTGCAATCCGAAAGCATATGGAAGGGGATTTGCAATCCCCGTTATCATAATTTTACATTTTGACACATGGGATTGAAAAATAAAATAGAGGCTGGTGGAAGGGAATATTGCCAGTAATACCTGCATGGTAAACGGGGATTGCAAATCCCCGCTTACAGCTTTCGGATTATAAATCCGAAAGAGCAGGTGAAGGCACTCAAAGCACAAAGGCAAAGGCAACGGTAAGGCAGGCCACCCCATTAATCATAGAATCCCTACCTTTGTCACTCAAGCTGCACTGCATGAGAAAGCTGCTTATCTTATGGGGGATATCATGTGCAACGGTTGCCACATGGGCGCAGGGTGCTAAAATATCGCCCATGGTCGTTACCGTGCCCGACGCTGTTATTGCAGAGATGCGCACCAGCCACAAACCTTATAACTACTACGTAACGCGGCACAGCAAAACCCAGCCCATAACCCTGCTACTGCCAGCCGGCAGCACCAGCAACAGCGTAGACCTGTACCTGGATAAAGACTACGACCAATACACCACCAGCGACCGCCTGCATAGCTACGCCATAAGAACGGACACTAAATTTATGGCGCCCCCGGGCGAGCAGCTGAACCTGAACCTCACCTCGCTGGCAGATGGCAACTACATAGCCGTGTACTCGTCGTGCAGCTATGGTGGCGCCATGCGCATATCCCTGATGACCGAATAACACTGCTGCACCTATCCATCTTTTGGCTTTTAACCTTTTACTTTTTGACTTCCCTGCGCAGATTACTTGTTATCTTACAGCCACAAAAGCAAGATATTATGAAACGTGTGCTCTTCGCCCTTATCGTAGCTGTAATGGTGTTACCATCGTGCAAAAAGCAGCCTGTGTATATGAACAGCGCCACCATTATCGGCGCAGACAATGGCATGTGTGCCTTCTGCGGCGGCTACTACATAACCATACATGGCAGCACAGAGCTGGATGCCATGGTAGCTACGCTGCCAAAGCTGGATGGTGTAGACCCCACGCACCCGGTTTTTCCGATAGAGCTGTATATAAACTGGCATAAAGATTCTGCATCGCGCATCCCGAACGAGATCATCATAGACCGGGCCCGGAAAAAGTTATAACGCCGGTCACTTTATCTGTCAACCGCAAAAAGCAGGCTAACCACATAGGCACAATAGAACACATAGTGGTCACATAGGCACTTAGTTGTGGGCCTATGTGTTTTTGTATGTGCCCTATGTGCCTATGTGGTTGGCTACCCGTGGCCCGGCAGGCAACACAACTTTTTGGCTTTCACTTTTAACTTCATTTTCACTATATTGCGCCCACAAAAGCAAGATATTATGAAACGTGTGCTCTTCGCCCTTATCGTAGCTGCAATGGTGTTACCATCGTGCAAAAAGAAGCCTGTGTATATGAACAGCGCCACCATTACCGGCATAGACAATGCCACATGTGCCTGCTGCGGCGGCTACTACATAACCATACATGGCAGCACAGAGCAGGCCGCCAAAATAGCAGCCCTGCCAGAGCTGGATGGCGTGAACCCTACGTACCCCGTTTTCCCGATAGAGCTGTATATGAACTGGCATAAAGATGCGGGATCGTGCAACCCAAGCGAGATCATCATAGACCAGGCCCAGAAAAAGTAGGCTGATCCTGCATAACTTATAATAAAGAGGCGGGTTATCTGCCTCTTTTTTTATGCCGTGTTGATTGGTTGATTGGTTGATCAGTTGATTAGTTGATTGGTCGTGAGGTAGAGTACACATTTTGCAACAAATATTGCGGTGGTATAAAATGGAATCCTTGCCTGTGGCAGGTTTGAGGGCGGTTTTCGGGGAGGAGTCGATGTGTTTCTTGCAAACCGACGGGTACGCATGGCTGGTACAGGCAGCGCATAGATACCGCTTGCGCCGGTATGACAAATGCGGGTAAAGCGCTTGGTGGTGGCGGGTTTACATGTGTTTTTCGGGGAGGAGGGGGCATGTTTTTCCTGCGCATTGGCGCTATGAGGGTGGTTGATGGGGGTGGTAATGTTGCGCATTTTTTAGGGGAAAGTTAATGTGTGTGAATGGGAGTGGAATCTTTACGGGGGAGATTTATGTATTTCGTACATTCCGCGATCATGGGCTGGGCTGTAGCGCTTTTATGGACATCGCGAGTATCGACGAGCGCCGCAGAAAATGCGGGGACTCTCTGAGGACTTAATATGGTACGTGAAGTTAATGACGTGATTACAAATTCCGGGCAGCACTTGTAATTTATGTGTTACGTACATTCCCCTGTTACGTTTACTTTTCTTTGCTTCGCCAAAAGAAAAGTAACAAAAGAAAAGGCGATTTTTGGCCGATCGCTCCGCGGGCCAAAAAATAGCTCTGCGCTGGTTTCGCACCGCTATTGTCAACAACATGCGCTGAAATTATACCTATACTTGCTGCTATTGAGCTGTGTGCGTCGTGACGGACTATGAATCGCTGCTTCGCTGCAGCTGGCGATCTACGGCATAATTAAGGCGCGATCATGGGCTGGGCTGCAGCGCTTTTATGAGCTTCGCGAGTATTGGCGTGACAAAATTCCATCAAATAGAAATATCCACAATTTTGATATTTTATTATACTATTTGGATTTGATAACCTAGATTTGTACTGTGCATTTGGTGAATAAAATAAATAGCGAACATCCATTAACGGCTTCTCAAATAGAGAAGATTGGGAATTCTATAATTTTTTTGTCTGATAAAATAAAGCCTTTATTCAAGACTAAAGTTTTAAAATTGCTCTATATTATAGAGGAATTCTCAATTAGAAAATATGGAATGCCTTTTTTCGGTGTAGATTTTCAGTTATGGAGATTGGGGCCAGTGGTTAAGGATGTGTTTATTGATTTATCTTCCCCTACGCTTTTACTCAACAAGTACGTCGATTCAGTAACAGAAGAAGATGGAACGGTCATTGTCGCCAAAAATAAGTTTATCGACGATGAATTTTCGGATTGTGATATTCAGATATTGGAATCAGTGGCCAATACTTTTAGAAATTATTCAGCACCAGAACTAGTCAATTTTACGCATAGGGAAAATTTTCCGTGGCATGTTACAGCAAAACAATACGGGGTGCTTGAGGCATTTAATAATAACAGAATACAATCAACCGATATTACCATCGACATGTCTATGCTATTAGACGAAACGCCTGAGCTAAAAGATTTTTATCTTAGCACTTTAGATTTCCAGCGGCATAATAACTTTTTAAAGTCAAATAAATAAGTTGTATACTGAAGGAAATATCATCTACTTTGACCCATTTTTTTTCAAAAATGGCGATAAATCTAAACCTAAGTATTTCCTAGTTTTAAATAGTTCACAAGCCACTACGGTTTTGGCGACGCTCCCAAGTTCTGTACATCATTTACCTATTGATACCCCTATGGATCATGGATGTATTAATAAGGCTGATTGCGGAATTAGTTGCTATATTTTACAAAAGGGCAGGCCAATCACGACCGATGAATGGAGTTTCCCAGAGCATACATTTCTTTATGGTAATTGGATTGAAGAATATGATATAGCACTTTTAAAGGAAACTTATAAAATTGAAAATATTGAGTATAAAATTGTGGGCACAATAAAGCCAGATGAATTTAATAATATCAAAGAGTGTTTTAAGAACTCCCCTGTTGTAAAAAATAAATTCAAGAGGCTTCTCGCCTAGTGATGCCTCTTCCTTACTTTAGGTGGCGCTTTCGGTTAGGCTTTGATAGCATGTGGTCTATTATCTTCTCTAACGGCTGCGTATTTATCAACCAGTTCAGCGTGCGTTAAGCCTTTTTCTTTTCTGGTTTTGCCATGGTATTTATGAAAGAAACGCTTGTCTTATTGCTATGAGATTTATTCTTGCAACTCCTTTATCGGTTTCAACTTCTATAAATGTTTTTCCGGTATGATGTCAGCGAGTGTAGGACTTATGACCGTTTCGGGCAATTGATTAATTAGAGTTCTAATCTCTATAGCATTAACCGTGAAAATGTTTTGTTTGTCAACCGATGACAGATGTTTAAACATATCCTCAATATCAATTGTTATCTCTTTTTCACCTCCTCTATATCTACCTTGCACATTCTTGGCAAAACCTGCTCTTTGATTATCTTTAAAGCGCGTGGTATATTTTGCAGATGCCGGAATTTATTGAGTGCTTTACGGAGTGGATAAAATTAGAATACTCCCCCTTAAAATCGCGCAACATCAGCGCCTGGTTGCCTTGGTAGTAATGGGAAAGGGATGCAAAATCAGCATTGAGCGAAAAAAATACGGCATCGAGATCGGTTAGTCGCTTTTCAAAATATTTATTGTTATCCATTGTGATTTTAATGACCCCAGCATGCACTGTGGCTATGTCATGCGTCCATGAACTCTTCAACCTTTCATTATTTTCTGTAATCATTGATGATAATTGATTATTGAACACGGTAAGCTGGTTGTTTAGTGCTAAAATCTTTTTATCCTGCTCGTTGCTCCTTTTTAACGTGTAATAAACAATGACAGTAAGTAAGAATACTGTAATTATTTCAATCCAATTGACGTTGTTTATGTATTCGGTCGGAGTCATTCCGTTTTTTAATAACCTCAATAATCCATATGCCGGCAATCCTATCGTAATAAAGTTTGCCAAAAAAACGACCCA
>JABDHF010000042.1:0-20000 GCA_013285595.1 Bacteroidota bacterium | reverse complement strand
CGAGCGAACAGGGAAGAGCCCAAACTTAAGGAGCGTGCTCCTTAGGGGTTATAGGACCTCATTTAGAAAGTATACTCAAGCCGAACTACCTGGAAAGGTAGGCGATAGAAGGTGAAAGCCCTGTAGGCAGCAATGTATATGGACGAGAGGTATCCTGAGTAGCGCGGGACCGGAGAAATCCTGCGTGAATTTGCCGGCACCATCCGGTAAGGCTAAATACTAACTAGTGACCGATAGTGAACCAGTACCGTAAGGGAAAGGTGAAAAGTACTGCGAATAGCAGAGTGAAATAGTTCCTGAAACCGTACGCCTACAAGCGGTCGGAGCCCGTAAGGGTGACGGCGTGCCTTTTGCATAATGATCCTACGAGTTGCTACTCACTGGCGAGGTTAAGTTCATAATTAACGGAGCCGCAGCGAAAGCGAGTCCAAACAGGGCGACTAGTCAGTGGGTGCAGACGCGAAACTTTGTGATCTATCCATGGGCAGGATGAAGGTGTGGTAACACACACTGGAGGTCCGAACTCATTAGCGTTGAAAAGCTATGGGATGACCTGTGGATAGGGGTGAAAGGCCAATCAAACTGAGAGATAGCTCGTTCTCCCCGAAATGTTTTTAGGAACAGCGTCGTATTACAGAAGTATCATAGAGGTAGAGCTACTGATTGGGCTAGGGGGCTTCACCGCCTACCAAACCCTGACAAACTCCGAATGCTATGATATATCTACGGCAGTGAGGCTGTGGGCGCTAAGGTCCATGGCCGAGAGGGAAATAACCCAGACTATCAATTAAGGCCCCTAAGTACATGTTAAGTTGAACAAACGAAGTTTGAATCCTATGACAGCCAGGATGTTGGCTTGGAAGCAGCCATTCATTTAAAGAGTGCGTAACAGCTCACTGGTCGAGGGTTCGGGCACGGAAAATGATCGGGCATCAAACATGTCGCCGAAATTATAGATTACGTCTTAGGACGAAATGGTAGGGGAGCATTCCGGCCAGCGTAGAAGGTGTACTGTGAGGTATGCTGGAGCGGCCGGAAAAGAAAATGTAGGAATGAGTAACGATAAATATTGTGAAAAACAATATCGCCGAAAGACTAAGGGTTCCTGATCAACGTTAATCGGATCAGGGTTAGTCGGGTCCTTAGGCGAACCCGAAAGGGGCAGCTGATGGCAAGACTGTTAATATTCAGTCACTTGTAATAACTTCGATGGAGTGACGGAGAAGTGAAAGGCTCGCGGGACAACGGATGTTCCCGTTAAAGCGTGTAGATATATCCCTTATTGGCAAATCCGTAGGGGATGTCGAACGTGATAGTACTCAGAGGTTTCGGCCAAAGAGATAGTAGCCCTAATCATGCTCACGAGAAAACCTTCTAAGTTATGGTTATTACAACCCGTACCGTAAACCGACACAGGTAGTCGAGAAGAGTATTCTAAGGCGCTCGGGTGAGCCACGGAGAAGGAACTAGGCAAATTGTAGCTGTAACTTCGGGATAAAGCTATCCGGCGTAAGCCGGATTCAATGAAAAGGTTCAACCAACTGTTTAGCAAAAACACAGGGCCCTGCAAATTCGAAAGAAGACGTATAGAGCCTGATACCTGCCCGGTGCCGGAAGGTTAAGGAAGCTTGTCAGGAGTAATCCAAAGCTTGCGACCGAAGCCCCGGTAAACGGCGGCCGTAACTATAACGGTCCTAAGGTAGCGAAATTCCTTGTCGGGTAAGTTCCGACCTGCACGAATGGTCTAATGAGTTGAACGCTGTCTCCTCCGTGAGCCCGGTGAAATTGTAGTATCGGTGAAGATGCCGGTTACCCGCCACGGGACGAAAAGACCCCGTGAACCTTCACTACAACTTTGCATTGATTTTGAGTAACAGATGTGTAGCATAGTTGGGAGACTTTGAAGCAGTGGCGCCAGCCATTGTGGAGTCAACGTTGAAATACCAACCTTCTGTTACTTAGAGTCTAATCCCCGTAAGGGGAGACATTGCATGGTGGGTAGTTTGACTGGGGTGGTCGCCTCCTAAAGAGTAACGGAGGCTCGCAAAGGTACCCTCAGTACGGTTGGTAATCGTACGCAGAGCGCATTAGTATAAGGGTGCTTGACTGTGAGACTGACTAGTCGAGCAGGTGCGAAAGCAGGCTAAAGTGATCCGGTGGTTCCGCATGGAAGGGCCATCGCTCAAAGGATAAAAGGTACTCCGGGGATAACAGGCTGATCTCCCCCAAGAGCTCATATCGACGGGGAGGTTTGGCACCTCGATGTCGGTTCGTCACATCCTGGGGCTGGAGAAGGTCCCAAGGGTTCGGCTGTTCGCCGATTAAAGTGGCACGTGAACTGGGTTCAGAACGTCGCAAGACAGTTCGGTCTCTATCTGTGGTGGGCGTTAGTAAATTGAGAGGACATGCTCTTAGTACGAGAGGACCGGAGCGTATGTACCGCTGGTGTATCTGTTGTCCCGCCAGGGGCACTGCAGAGTAGCTACGTACAGCCAGGATAAGCGCTGAAAGCATCTAAGCGCGAAACCTTCCTCAAGATGAGTTTACTTTTAAGGGCCGTGGAAGACTACCACGTTGATAGGCTATAGGTGTAAAGGTGGTAACATCAAAGCCGAGTAGTACTAATTGCCCGTAAGCTTTAATCTTTTTAATACCTTACAATACTTAATGAAATTGCTGACCCAATATGTCTCGATATTGAGATGTTAAATAGTTAAAAAGGCAAAAAGTTAAAAGGTACCCCCTTTAACCTATTAACCCTTTGACTAATTAACCGATCAACCATCTTATGGTGGTATTGCCGGCGGTGTTCACCTCTTCCCATTCCGAACAGAGAAGTTAAGCCCGCCATGGCCGATGGTACTGCACAACAATGCGGGAGAGTAGGTAGCTGCCATATTCTTTTAAAAAGTCCTTTACTTCATTGTAAAGGACTTTTTTGCGTTAAGAGCTATATAGAATACTTTTAATCGTAAATTTGATAATGGCTTGCAGCACCATAAATCAAATGGAATGTATTATTTGTAAGAATGGAGTTACTAAGGAAGGAACAGATACGCTGACTTTTGAGCTGCAGGGCCATCTAATCATTATAAGAGATGTGCCTGAGACGTCTGTGAGAACTGCGGCCACTTCTACATTAGTGCCGAGGCTGCCATTGAGGTACAGAAAAAAACAAAGAAAGCGGTTTTAGATGGTGCTGAGCTGGAAATATTAAAGTATGCATAAGTTGCAAGGTACTGCCCAACTATGCGGGAGAATGGGTATTTGAAGGCTAATAATATCAATTATTTTAAACAGGTGGGTCTTGATTCTTATGGTACTTTAACATGGGACAATCAACTTGATTTTGACCCTGATGTTCTTTATGAGATGAGCAAGCCAGCTATTTAACCGACCGATCTCAGACTACAGAAAAAAGCCATTTTTTCTTACCTTTACTCTATGATACGTTCATTATTAACACCTCAAACTACTGATCTGCATATTGCGCTTCCCGCTGATTATGTGGGGAAAAAGGTGGAGGTTTTGGTGTTTACTTATGAGGATGAAACTGAAACAGCTGCTCCTATTCCAGATATAATGGCGCAGTTTTGGGATATCATCTCTGAAAGTACTACGGAAGCAATGCACAAACACATAGCATCAAGCAGGGAAGAATGGCAAAGAGATATCTAATAGATTCTAATGCCGCTGTTGATTTTCTGGGTGGAAAGCTTCCTGAAAGAGGGAAACAATTAATGCTAAAAATCCGTCCTGAAATTTCAATAATTACTTCTATAGAAATTCTGAGCAAAGAAGAAATGTCTATCCCGGAGCTACAGAAATATAAAGCGTTTATCAACTCGTCAATTGTTTATACTGAGATCAGTGAGGAGATTGCTGACCAAACTATCAATATTCGCAAAAAATATGGGCTAAAAACGCCGGATGCTATAATAGCCGCTACCGCGATTGTTCATAAATTAGTTCTGATCTCAAGAAATGAGAGGGATTTTGGTGGCGTGCATCAACTTGTTTTAATAAATCCGTGGCAAATAAAGTAGCATCAACATTGATTAAACTATGAGCAAATTAGGAACTAAAAGCAACCCTGCTATTATTAAGTTTGGGCCTGGATCCAAACAGGATGCGATATTAGCTGTGATCGACAAATATGGTATTCAGTTTATAGCGGGGATGGAAGATGAGGAAGACATCAGTGACCTGAGGGCATTGATATCGAAAGAAGATTTTATGGATATCGCCGATCCATATGCCCCATCAAACAAAGCGAAAATTTCGGTACAAACCTTACTTGGCAAAGGGCAAAGCCGGAATGCGCCATGCCAGTGCGGCAGCGGGAAACAATATAAGAGATGCTGTGGGAAATGATATTTTTTCTCATTTCAGATGATATTTTCTTCCTTGATAACTGGCCATCCCAGCGATATATTTAAGGATATTATTTTGCATAATTCTTTTACTTTGCAAAGACTGAAAATTTGCAGATATGAATTTGACAAATGAGCAGATAGCTATCATAGAAAGCACAGGCGATATAAAGATCAACGCTGTGGCCGGCTCTGGGAAAACAACTACACTGATAGCATATGCAAAAGCCCGCCAGGATAAGGCCCGCATCTTGTATATAGCGTTTAATAAATCGGTGAAAATAGAAGCGCAGAAGAAATTTGCGGACAAAGGATTGGCACATGTAAGGGTGGAAACAGCGCACTCGCTTGCTTATGATTATATTGTAAAAGGATCGGGCTATAAAGTAAAAAAAGAAGGCGGGTATAAAACCACTGAGATAGCAGAAATACTAGGATTGAATAGAAACCAGCTGAAACACGAAGAATATGTGCTGGCCAACCACATCAATAAGTTCATTACTTACTTCTGCAATAGCGATAAAGAGAAAGTACAGGAGCTCAATTATGAAGACGTGGTGTATGATTACGAGGCTAAGAAATTTGCAAAGAATTTCAAGGAGGTCATACTAAAGCAAACGCGGCGCTTCCTGGGCAAAATGGACGATGGCGAGATAGACATTACGCACGATTTCTACCTGAAGAAATTTCACCTGAAGAGAATTCAATTGCCTTATGACTACATCTTGTTTGATGAGGGGCAGGACGCATCCGGGGCAATGCTGGACCTGTTTCTGAATCAAAAAGCTGTAAAAGCAATAGTAGGAGATACGCACCAGCAGATATATGCCTGGAGATACGCGGTTAATTCTCTTGAGAAAGCAAGCTATCCCACCTTTCACCTGAGCAGCAGCTTCCGGTTTAATAATGAGATCGCAGCATTAGCTAAAGGCATATTAGCATGGAAGAATCATTATGGGCAAAATGGCAAAGTGATCATTAACGGGTATGGCGATAATGATGCTATTGTGAGCAAAGCCATACTGGGCAGAACAAATACGGCGCTGCTCATCAGGGCTATTGAACTGCTTATAGAAAAGAAGGAAATTAAGAAGCTATACTTTGAAGGCAGGTTTGAGAGCTATACCTATGCCGATGAAGGGGCGTCTATATACGATGTGCTTAATCTCTATCTTAAAAAGCACCAGTTAATAAAAGATAAGCTGATAGCCTCTATGCAAAATATGCAAGAGCTGGAGGAATACATAGAAAAAACGGAGGATGCACAACTGGCGCTGATAGTAGAAGTGGTTAAAAAATATGAAGACAAGCTGCCCCTATATATAAAGTCTATAAAGGAACATCATGTAGCGAATGACGACAAGCACAATGCTGATATGATCTTTTCGACCGTACACCGGTGTAAGGGGATGGAATATGATGAAGTAACGCTGACCAATGACTTTATAACAGAAGACAAAATAAAGGAAAGGATAGAAGAGATAGGGATAAAGAACCTGAATATAGCCAGGCTATCTGAGGAGATTAACCTGCTGTATGTAGCAGTAACAAGGACAAAGAACATACTAAATATTCCGGCAGAGTTATTGCCTGAATCAAAGATCAATGCAATAAGCGCGGTACCTGACGTGGAGAAAGAGGAGACCGAGCCAATTTCGGACAAAGCATATACATATGAAGAAGTTAGAAAAGCAACAACGCAAGCTTACATGCCATGGACTACAGAGGAGGATGAAAAACTGGCCATGCTATATCGCGAACATACTACAGTAAAGGAAATAGCGAGACTGCTGCAAAGAGGTAAGGGTGCGATAGAGTCGCGTATTAAAAAACTGGAATTGAAGGATATTTATAAGATTGAATCTAAATAATGGCCTGCTGGTAATAGAAGATGGAAGCCCATTGAAAGAGGTGGGGGCTACTGTAGTATTACATTCTCACGCCAACCTCAGTAAGCTGAATGTATTTTCCGGTTGTGGAAAATTTTATGAGGCCTTGTGCTTGTATAGGCCTGAGGCTGAGTATAATGCTTTCCATAGGGATGTTAGATTCCCTGGCTACTATTTCAAAACAATCGTCTTGTGCGAACGGTGTAAGGCCGGAGCAATGATTTTTGATGATGTTAAATAGTTTATACTGGCTCATGCTACATAGTATTACAACAATCAGACCAAAAACTTTTCCTTAAAAAATAATTATTTTATCAATTCGTTTAATGCTGTAGGTCAATGCGTTTTATGCTACTTTCTTGCTCGTGCTGGAATCTTGTTCAGACGTCTTTTTAAAGACATTTCCACACATGGGAATTTCCTTCCTTATTAGAGAGGTTGCCCGAAGATACTTATCGCTAACTTTAGGCAACAGCTATAAGTTATGACACAATACATTGCTTTTCTCCGCGCCATAAATGTAGGTGGCCGTATGGTGAAGATGGAAGAACTGAAAAAGATGCTGGCCATGCCAGGGATAAAAAATATACGCACCTATATACAAAGCGGCAATGTGGTGTTTGACAGTGCAGAAACGGATAAAGATGCCCTGGTGAAAAAGATAGAAACAAAGCTGCAGAAGGCGCTTGGCTTTGAGGTAAAAACATTGCTGAGAACAATACCGGAAATAGAGGCGATCGTTAAAAAGAATCCTTTCGGGAAATATGCTGAGGATATGGCACTGCATGTGAGCTTTCTATCGGGCGAGGCTGATAAGGCACTCACGGAGCAGTTGCTTAGTTTACAAACAGAATTTGAGCAATTCAAAGTTGTGGGTACTGAGGTGTATATACTGGTGCGCAAAGGAGGCTATGGAGAGACTAAATTTTCTAACACTTTTTTGGAAAAAAAGCTAAAACTATCGGCTACCACGCGCAACTGGGCTACTGTGAATAAAATGCTGGAATATAAAAACGAATAAACCCTTCTATGGACATAACGATCCGCGATATACAGGAAGATGATGTGCAAGCTGTATCGGCGCTTTCAGCGCAGCTTGGCTATTCCATAACGGTAGCAGATACGGCGAAACAAATATCGCTCATCATTAATAGCAGTAATGATGTGGCTTATGCAGCTGTTGATGATGGTAAGGTGATAGCGTGGATCCATGTGTTTTATACATTGCGGCTGGAATCGCAGCCGTTTTGCGAAGTGGGTGGCCTTGTAGTGGATGAGCAATACCGCGACCGGGGTATAGGAAAATTACTTTTAGAAAAAGCGAAAGAATGGTGCGGGGCAAAAGGCTGTACACGGCTGGTGGTGCGCAGTAATAGCAAGAGAAATGAAGCGCACCAGTTTTACCTGAAGAGTGGCTATAAAGAGGTAAAAGAACAGAAGGTCTTTAACCTGATCATCTCCAACGCTAAAACCGTGATGCTGATAATGGCCATGGTGGCAGCAGCGGCCGTGCATGCCCAGCAATATAAATACCTGGCGCTAAAAGGCGGTGGTATAAGGGGGATAGCATATGCAGGTGCGCTGAAGGTGCTTGAGGAAAAGCACATAACTGAAGGTATAACAAAGGTAGTGGGCACATCGGTAGGCGCCATTACCGGCGCTTTGTTTTGTTTGGGATATAGGGCAGGGCAGATAGAGGAAATAATGTTTGAGCAAGATGTTGCAGCATTCAATGATGGCGAGGGTTACTTCATAGGTGGACAGAGGCGCCTAAGAAAACGCTATGGGTGGTATAAAGGCCAGCGGATGGAACAATGGATAGGCGGCCTGGTAAAAGCACAGACGGGTAGTGAAAATACAACCTTTGGCCAGCTGCACGAGCTGGCTAAAAAAGACAAGCGCTACAAAGACCTGTATGTAACGGCTACTAATCTTACACAACAAAAACTGGAAATATTCAGTTGGGAGAGTTACCCTAACATGCAACTAAAGACGGCCATACGGGCCAGCGCGGCGATACCCATTTACTTTGCGGCGGTGTTTATAGATAGCAGCGGCATTGCCATTAAAAAGCCTAAGAAAGGTGGGTACTACAATGTATATGTAGATGGTGGCCTGCTGGCAAACTACCCTATCGGCATTTTTAAAGATGATGGAGAACAACCGAATACGGTGAATGAGCATACACTGGGGCTGAAACTGGATAGGCCTGAGCAAATAGCATATGCGCAGCGACATGACGGCATAGCGCCGTATGATATTCATTCTTTCGGTAGTTATATAGGTGCGCTGTATAACATGATCATAGAGCAGCTAAATAAAGAAGTAACTCCGGACGAGGAGAAGAAGCATACCATTTATATAAGCACAAGCAATCTAAACCCGCGGGTAAGGCATATAACAAGGGAACAAAAAGAACTGCTGCTCCGCAATGGTGAAGAAGGAGCAAAGCGTTTTTTTGCTGGCCGGTAGCATAGATACATACTTTGCTGGCGCTGTAATACGCGCGTTCCAATTTCTTTATGTATTTTTCTTGATAAATTCCGGAGAGGAATAAAATACCAATGGCTAAAAAAATGAAGAATGCAATACCGGCAGGTGGGTTGCAACAAAATAGTATACAAGATATGCCGGACGATGTACAAAAAACAACCCGCGGAGGTATCTCTATTTTGAGCTTTCGTGTACAGGCGATCATACTTGCGGTAATAGGCTTTGTATTCTATTGCAATACTTTTCAGAACGAGGCTGCCTTTGACGACCTTATGGCCATTGTAGATAATGAATATGTGCAGCAGGGATTTGCAGGTATACCTGCAATACTTACTACCGATGCGTATCAAAGCTACCTGGAACACAAAGGTAGCGGCAACCAGCTGGCAGGCGGCCGCTACAGGCCATTATCGCTGATCTCCTTTGCGATAGAGCAACAATGTATGGGCATAGGAAGTGATGAGAACGATAATGCTAAAGAGAACCGTGCAGTCAGGGAAATGCATGAGCGGCATGTGGTAAATGTGGCATTATATATACTATCTATAATAGTTTTGCTCTACTTTTTGAGGCATATTGTTTTTCCGCGCGATCCATTACTGGCGTTTATTTCTGTTCTCTTGTTTGCTATACATCCTGTACATACCGAAGTGGTGGCCAATGTAAAAAGCAGGGACGAGATACTGTCGCTGCTATTTATTTTGCTGACGTTTATTAACGCATTCCGGTATTATGACGGGCGAAAAATGAGAGACCTGGTATTGGGCCTGCTCTTTTTCTTTCTTGCACTCTTATCAAAAGAGTATGCGGCAACCCTGATTTTTTTGCTGCCTGTATCTTTTTACGTTTTCCGGAGTTTAGATGTTCGAAAAAGCCTGATGGCTACGCTGCCTTACCTTGTGCCATTTGCTATTTATTTACTGATGCGGTTTAATGCCGTGAGCGCTGCGGTGGCAGGTGCAGACCAAAACGTGCTCAATAACCCATACCTATATGCAACACCCGTGCAGAAGATAGCAACGGAAATAATGGTGTTGCTTGATTATTTGTGGCTGCTGATCTTCCCCAATGTGCTGGCTGCAGACTACACCTATAACCAGATACCGTACGTCACTTTTTCAAACCCTGCGGTGTTGTTATCCATAGCCATATATATCTATGCCGCCGTTGTCATGTTCCTGCTTATAAAAAAGCGTGAGGCATTAGGTTTCGCTATCGCTTTTTACCTTATCAATCTTGCGCTTGTATCTAATATCTTTTTTAACATTGGCGCACCCAGGGGCGACAGGCTTATCTACCATTCATCGCTGGGGTTTTGCATGGTTATTGCTTCCTTGCTTTATTACGGCTATAAGCAGATAAAGCAAAGATCTGTGGCCAATATGGGATTAGCTGGTGTGCTGGTGATCATCATTGTACTATGTGGCGTTAAAACCATTGCCCGTAACAATGACTGGGAGAATAACGAAAGCCTCTTCCTTACCGATGTGAAGAAAGTGCCTAACAGCGCGCTTGTAAATAATAATGCAGCGGCATCGTGCATGAGCTTTGCCAAAAAGAATAAAGCTGATGTACCGGTGAGGAATGAATGGCTGCAAAAGGCTATAGGCTACTTTGATAAAGCACTCATTATATACCCCGGCTACACATTTGCGAGGCTTAACAGGGGGCTTTGCTATTTTAATTTAGGCAAGCCAGATAGGGCGCTGCAAGACTGGGACAGCGTGAGGAGATACACACCCAATGAACAAAACCTTTCTAAATACCTGACCGCAGCGGGGAAATATTTTTATGGCCAGGGCAGGAATTATGAAAGCAAAGGCAATATAGACTCTGCAATAATAGCTTATAAAAAGTGCGTGGATGCCACGCCAGAAATACCTGAGGCATGGTATAGCCTGGGTGTTTCGTACGTGACTGAGGGAAAACAGGCGGAAGCCAAAGATGCGCTAAAAGTTGCAATGCAGTTGGCTCCTAATTCGCCTGAAGTAAAGCAAGCGTGGCGGCAAGTGAACGTGGTGAAGTAGCGGCTCGTAGTTTAGTATTTCCAGTTACGGCCTTTGCCTTCTGCTATCCACTCCAGCGCCTGTGCCATGCGCTTGTTGCGTGTAGGTTCTGTTTTGGCTTCTTCAAACCATTGTATATATTCTTTCTTGTGGGAATAGCTAAAGGCATTAAATATTTTTTCGGCCTCTTTATTCTTTTTCAGCTCTTTGGTAAAGTAGTCGGGTACCTGCAACTCTTTTTTCTCTTTCTCCGTAGGTTTAGGCCTTGCAACTGTTACGCCTTCATCATTCAGCTTCATAGCCGCTTTAATGTACTTTTTAAGTATGCTGTCTTTAGGCAGGTCTTGCAGCTTTTCTATTTTATCGAGATGGCCCATGGCGGCCTTGTCAGCTATTGTGAGGATATTATCGGGGTCTGGCATGATCGACGCTTTCCAGAAGCCGAAAGCACAATGCTTTTTAAAGGCAGCTATATTGCACAGCATGCCTCCTTTATACATAAAAACAGGGAAGCTCCATTTCCATGTTTCCTCCACATCAGGGCAAGCGGCATGGATAAGCTCCCGCAGGTGTATAATTATTGGCTTTGCAAAATCTGCCGCCTTATCTATGTAGGCGTCTATTCGTGGGTCGTGATTGCTCATGTCATTACTGTTTTGATAGCAGTTGTTCTATTTGGTCAATAAGCTGCTTCGCAGGCGGCAATAATCCGGCTACATCTTCCCGCTCAAAATCAATAAAATCTACGTAATCGCCAGATTGCCTCATGTCGAACAACTCTGTATATAATTTACCGTTTTCTTTACTTACAATACCAGGAGATACAAAATGAAGGCCAAACATTTGTATTACACCCGAGTGTTTTCGTGCGTTAATATTATTCTTTGCGAGCAATGCACTTACCGCATAAAAGCAGGCGTAATACATTCGATTGGCTGCGGCATTAAAATAATTATTTTTTAGAAGGAGTTCTGCTTCTTCTAGTGTTACCCATGCTCTCGTGATTTTATAAGCAATTGCATCTGCTTTTTCGCTGTCGCTCATAATACAATACCCTCCCTTGTTACGTTTTCATAGAAAGGAGTCACTTTAGGGTTTACTTGCCAAAATTTCTTTGAAACTACCAAAGGGCTGATCAACACACCCATGTCGAACTGGATATCATACAAGGGATAGGAAATCTTTATTTTATCATCGCGCGTCACTTTTTCTTTATCCACGAGTATTAGCAGGTCTATGTCTGATTCTTCGTTATAATCGCCACGGGCGTAGGAGCCGTACAGTATCAGTATTGCATCCGGATCGGAGGCGGTTACTGATTTTTTGATGAGCTGCAATATGCGGTCTTTATTTATCACTTTACAAATTTACAACTTGTACGCAAAATCCGTTACGGTTTTACAACTATTGCCTTTTCTTGTTTGGCGATCATTTTGCCAATGGGTTGCGTAAAAGCATCCATTCCATATTGCAGCAGTAGCTTTGTCACCTCATCTTGCGCAGATTCTTTTACTGCTATAAGCAGCCCACCGTTGGTCTGAGGGTCTGGCAGCAGGCTGAAAGCTTCCATCACATCTACTCCGGACTCAAAGGCTATTTTATTGCCGTAGCCATTCCAGTTTCTATAGGTGGCATCGGGCACTATGCGCTGCGCCAGGTATTCTTTTGCACCTGACATTACCGGTATCTGTGTGTAATACAGTTCGGCAGATAAGCCACTGCCGGTAGCCATCTCGATTAAATGCCCTGCTATACCAAAACCGGTTACATCTGTCATTGCTGTCACACCCTCCATTTTGCAAAGCGCCTCACCTACTTTGTTTAAAGTAGTCATTTGTGCTACAAGCACTGCTTCGTGCTCCTCTTTGAGCACTCCGCGTTTTTGTGCGGTAGATAGGATGCCCGTGCCTATAGGCTTCGTAAGCAGCAGGATATTTCCTTCCTCTGCCGTATTGTTCTTTTTAAGTTGCGCTGTGCTGCACATGCCATTTACCGCCAGGCCGAAAACTGGTTCTGTAGTATCTATGCTGTGGCCACCGGCTAGTGGTATGCCAGCTTCCGCGCAAATAGCCCGCGCGCCTTCCAGCACCTGGCGGGCAAGCGCTACGGGCAACTTCTCTACGGGCCAACCCAGTATAGCTACAGCCATCAGTGGCTTGCCACCCATTGCGTATACGTCGCTTATGGCGTTTGCGGCAGCTATGCGCCCAAAGTCGTAGGCATCATCTACTATGGGCATAAAAAAATCAGTGGTAGCTATAAGCGCTGTACCATCGCCCATGTCATATACAGCGGCATCATCGTTGCTACCATTACCTACCAACAGGTTTTTATAGAAAGGCTGTGCGCCATCTGTCGTTAATATCTCCTCCAGCACAGCCGGCGCTATCTTGCAACCGCACCCTGCCCCGCGCGAAAATTGTGTCAGCCTTATTTTCTCTTCTGTTACGTCCATCTGTTTATATTTTACCAGCTAGCTTTTTACCGTGTGTGTGCGCATCAACCACCTCGCAGATTATAGTCGATAATCTCTTATCCCGCTTTTCAAGGCTGCGCTCATAATACTTGTCGTAGTAAGCCAGCAGTGTTCTGAAGCTTTCTTTGATGTCGCCTTCTATTAGTGCATTTACAGCGTTCTTTGTGTTCTGTCCGCCAAGTCTTTTCTGTATACGCATTATGGGCGCTATCAATTCTTCTTTTGTAAATTTCCCATATTCTTTGACGATGTAATTTAACCGTTCTTCGAAAGGAATGGCTAAAAAATATCCTGGCGACTGCTGCATGTTATTATAGATAGCTTTGGGCAGATTAACTGTGCCTATACTCTGACTTTCATCTTCTACCCAGATATTATCCTCTATAGAAAGCATATCGAGTGCCAGCGCCAGCTTATTTTCAAATAGCTCCTGGGAGGGCTGTTTATCCTCACCAAGGCCGCCAAAAGCAGAGCCTTTATGGCAGGCTATGCTTTCCAGGTCTAATACTTTGTTGCCTGCTTTTGAAAGCTCTTTTAGTACTTCTGTTTTCCCTGAGCCGGTGTAGCCGCCTAAGACTGTAAACTGATAAGGATTTTCGAACTGGTGCAACACCCATCTCCTGAACGATTTATAACCACCCGCAAGCGTGTATACCTTGAAGCCGTAGAGATCGAGCAGCCATGCTACGCCTGAGCTGCGCATGCCTCCGCGCCAGCAATGAACCAATACGCAATTCGCATTATCGCCAGAATCGTGTTGTTTGTTGTTCCGAACGATTTCCTCTACCTCTTCCACCATCCTCCTCATCTTTGGCCCAAAGTAGTCGAGGCCGAGCTTTATAGCTTGTTCCCTGCTTTGCTGTTTGTAGGCTGTACCTACTAATTTCCTTTCTTCATCGGTAAATAAGGGCAAGTTATGCGCGCCAGGTATATGCGCATGGCCGTATTCGCCGGGGCTCCGCACATCGAATACCGGGAAATTTAGGGCTAAGGCCAAAAAATCTTCTATTTTTATTTTTCCCATTTCTATGTGCAAATTATTGATTATTAATGTGAAATAAAATTTGCACATTTAGAAGAAAAAAAAATGTAAAAATATTTTTAAAAATTCTTGCAGTTTTCAAAAAAAGCTGTATTTTAGCTAAAGGTTAATGAGTTGTTAATGATTTTAACGACTATTATCCCGCCACCCCTTCTCACATTGAAACAAAAGTGTAAACCCTCTAAATGGTGATGTAAATCTATTCTTAACAATTTAAAACGTGGTGGTATGCTCCCAATTATCATTTTTGCTTCTTCAGCGAGCATTGTTGTCCTGATGAGAAGGACAAAAAAAAATACTGGTGCTATTAGTAATGGTAGAAAAAGCCTGCACAGGTCGTATGAGGCCTGGAACCGAAGCAGGGGCCTGAAGTATTCATCCCGCTAATTTATTAGCAACCGGCTGTTCGGGCCGTGAGTTTCTCCAATATCACCATTTTTTTTTGCAGCCTATTTGTAGGTGCCAGCGTTGTGTACGTTGTTTGCCTTAGTGCCTGTATCATTTGCATTCGATCTGTTCGAATCCATTTGGTCGCGCGCAGGATCGTTTGGCCCGTATGTGGCTGGGGCGGAACCTTTAACGTTAGAGGAGTCGATAGGCGTGCTATGACCTTCGTTTTGCGGATTGTTGCCGCACGACGCTGCAAGTACGCTCATTGCTATTATTAAAACGGATGGACGGATCGCTTTCATGATGATTCGTTTTTGGGTAATAGTATAAAGATTGTGCCTAGTTTGGTTGATTAGTTTATTGGTTGATTAGTTGTGAAATGAGATTTACAGGCCAGATGCAAGTTTTGGCTGTTAGGGTGTTTTTATTACTGCTTCCACATCTTCGTCACCTTCCAGGTTGTCCATCTGGTCTAATATCTGGGGGTAACGCCATTGCACCCTGCGGCTCATGGGTTTTACAGAGAACTTTTTGGGATTGGGCAGGCAGGCGATGATCATGGCGGCTTCGGCCCTGGTGAGGTCTTTAGCGTGTTTATTAAAATAAGTTTTGGAGGCTGCCTCGATGCCGAATATTCCGGGGCCCATTTCTATCACATTGAGGTACACTTCCATTATCCGGCGTTTGCCCCAGGTCCATTCAATTAATTGGGTGAAGTAGAATTCCGGCACCTTGCGCACATACCGGCCCCAGCCGCTGCCCTGCCAGAGAAACACATTTTTGGCTACCTGCTGGCTTATGGTGCTGGCGCCACCACCTGCAGGTACCCGCTTCTTTTTGTGGGGAGTGTTCATGCTTTTGTCTATCGACTTCCAGTCGAAACCGCCATGCTCGGGGAACAGCTGGTCTTCGCTGGCTATTGCGGCCAGCTTTGCGTTCCTGGAGATGTCCGCATTGCTAACGTAGCTCCTTTTTATGCCGTATCCTTCAAATAAAGCGCCTAGCTGGGTAGTAGTGACCGGAGGCTCTACCCACCTGCATACAATTACGTACAATGACGAAGAAACGAACAGGATAAGGATGCCCCATAATATATATCTCAGGATCTTCCTGCCGCGAGATTTTTTTTTCTTTGCCATTAATGGCTGTAAAAATAAACCATCGAAAATATGTGGTGGCATTTATTTTATAACTTAGACAAAACCTTCGCTATGGTCAATACAAATCACGCTGAGTTGATAAAGCAGCTTAAAGAACTAATACTGAAAGGCAATGCCCACGCCACTACCGATGATGCGCTGGAAAACATACCGGAAAAGATACTGGGTGTGGTGCCGGAGCATCTGCCTTACAGCATCTGGCAGATAGCTGAGCATATACGTATTACCCAGGCTGACATTCTTGACTTCTCCCAAAATCCAGACTATAAAGAAATGGCATGGCCCGCTGAATACTGGCCTAAGGAAAAAGCGCCAAAGGACAGTGCTGCGTGGGAGCACTGCATAAAGCAGATAAAGAAAGACCGGCAGGATTTTGTGGGGCTGCTGGAAAAGGATGATGCAGACCTGTACACGCCTTTCGCGTGGGGTGATGGGCAGAACCTGCTTCGCGAGGCGCTGTTGGTTGGCGACCATAATAGCTACCATACCGGTGAGATCATAGTGCTGCGCAGGTTGCTGGGGCACTGGAAATAATGAGGTAAGGCCTTATTTCCTTTTTTTATCTATTTTAGGCGCCTCAATCGTTTTTTCATGAGCTCACAATTAGGAATAGGTTCGAGGGTAGACCACCCTTCTTTTGGCAAAGGGGTAATAGTAGATACTGCCCTGGAGTCTTATATCATCTGGTTCAAGTCGCAGCAGGGTACCCGCACTATTAGCAAAGACTATGCTGACCTGAAGACCCTGGAAGAGGCAGCACTGACACCCGGCAGCGACACCATAAGCATAGCAGATATAGAACAGGCGCTCGGCAATATACTGGACCTGCGCCTGCACGATACCCAACTGGTGCCGATAGGCCCGCGCTGGAAACGCGGCACTATGCTGTTAAAACCCGGGGATACAACGCTAACGCCCAAAGAGGTGCCGATAGATACTTTCTTTCATAAAATAGTGATGGTGCGCGACAGGCTGCGCGTGCTGGAGCAAAAGGTGAATGCCCATAAGGTAATGACCGATGACGAGAAGGTAGACCTGCAGCAATATATTACGGCTGTATACGGATCGCTCACTACGTTCAATGTGCTGTTTAAGGAGACTCATCACCAGTTTAAGGGGATGAGCACTAAAGACTAGCAGACCGGCAGGATGCTTCGCCCTGTATTGATTATTTGCTGCCGCAATAGTAGATGCGCTGCTCCGGTCAGCCAATTGCTAATGCTCAGGGGATTTCTCCGTTTCGTTTGCTGCGCTGCACTTCTCTGCGAAATGACGGCTACGATGTTTGTGTTGAAGCATCCCATAGACTAAAAGCCTTCCCGCAGGAATGCGGGAAAGCTTTGTTATACTTCAAACCGAGTTTTGAATATTAGTTGTAGTTTACTGTTACCGGTACACCTGTTGCGTTAGTGTAGGTACCGGCAGTTTGTGCTGCGGCTACGTTGAGGGTTGCACCTACAGTAAGTGTTTGAGCGCCGCCCGAGCTCAACAAGCCTGTGCCTGATGGGCTGCTGGTAAAGTTGGTCACGTTCATGTTATGTGAAGCTCCGTCTGTTATTGCTACGGTACCAGGTAATGTGATGATGTAAGAGTAGTTGCCCTGGCCTGTAACGTTGAAGCTTGCAGCAGTTACGGTACCTGTAGTAGCCGGCAGTGTAACACCACCTGCACCACCTGTGGTACGAGTGCCAGCCGGAGCAAGAACTGTAGTACCAGCCAATGTAGCAGAAACCGCTACGTTACCGAAGTTCATATCTACCGTTTTAGAGATGGCGATAGGAGTGATGATGGTCGCGGAGGCAGAAGCTGTTGCTGTAGCCTGTGCGAAAGAAGCGTTAGTGCCTGTGATGATGATTGCTGCTGTTGCGAATACTTTTACGATGTTTTTCATTTTGTTTGTTTTTAGAAGTTTGAGTTGAGTTTGTTTGTTTCGTTGTTTGATAGGTATATAACCAACGACGTGCCAAAATATTAACTTATTGATTTTCAATTGATTAATAGATTCTCATGGGGTAGTAAATTCCATAATTAGAAGTTTAATTCCATTTTTTGGATTAAATACTATTATTGGAATAAATTTTTATTGCGGAATTGTCTTGGGGAGTACCCAATGGGAAATGCCACATGGCATTTATCAGCGATAGTACGCTAATCCTGTTTGATAGCAGTTAATTATTTTAATATAAAAATTGAAAGGCCTTACAGGTAAGGATTTGAGGACGATTTTGGGGGAGGTGGGCCAATCATTTTTAAGAACATCCCCTTGGCCCATTCGCCAACGCACAGCCCTACGCCCACGGAGGAATGCTGCATAGCATTTGTCAGCGATAGTTCGGATCGTGGTTTTTGATGACAATTAATTATTGTAATATAAAAACTGAAAGGCTTCATAGGTAAGGATTTGAGAGCGATTTTGGGGGAGGAGGCGGTATGTTTTTCATTTGCTTTTCTTTTGTCTGAATCAAGGATTTTAAGGGGATTAAACAGATTTCACGGATCGCATTTCGTGGCCGGAGTAAGGATTTTTGAATTGTTGCATGGCGGAGTTGCCCCCCATTTCGTAGCAGTAGCGCAATATAGAGAGCTGCGTCTGTGGCGGGTTTCGGGTCGATTTTGGGGGAGGAGGAGGCATGTTTTTCATTTGCTTTTTTGTCTGAATCACGGATTTTTTTGGGATTGCACAGATTTCACGGGTCGCATTTTTGTTGCCGGAGGTAAGGCTTTTTGAATTGTTGTATTGCTGAACTGCCCCATTTCGTAGCTGGGATAGAAAATGGAAGTCCTTGCCTGTGACGGGTTTTGGGTCGATTTTGGGGGAGGAGGAGGCATGTTTTTCACTTACTTTTTTTACCTGAACATGCCCCAATGACCGGACGGGCAGGATCTCTTGGGATTGCATCAGCGCCATAATATTGGATGCCTTCGGCATCGGTTGTCATTTATTATTTCTTGCTATAAATACTTGATGCTTTCAGCATCATCACGTCTTGACGCACTAGTTTGCCGACCAAGCTTTGCACGCGAAGCATCTGGCTAATGCGTTTCTGGTTATGTGGAGGGCAACCTCAAGGGACTGCCTTTACATATTTAATAAGCGTATGATCTTGATCGGCATTTGCATTGGTGTGTGACTTGGATGGAAAATTATGAGCTTTGAATCAGAGTGAGAGTTGTGATTGGTTGTTATACACGTTTCGAAGGGCCGGCAGTGCGACTCGTTGCAAATAATGGGGAGTGGTAGCTAATCATTTTGATTTAACTCATTCAGGTTAGAAAAGGCTTTCTATGAGAGCTCAATATAGAAATAACATAAACTGTATTTTCAATAATTTCATAAACCACTACATAAGGAAATGAAGGTAATTTCACATCTCTTACGGCAGTTTTTCGAATGGAGGAAATGAAAGAATAAAATTGAGGAGTGATTGATAGCTTTTGATAGATTTCTAATAATTCTATAAAGAAGCGATTGCCGAGCTCTGGATTTATACTGTCGTAATATTCAATAGCAATATTTGCTTCTTCCTGTGAGCGCGCGCTGAATAATAGTTCATATTCCATGTTTGCTGCGATATGCCTGTATATTCGCAATCGTTTGTTCCAGTGTAAACGTTTTTTCTTTACCTGAAGTCATATTATCCCTGGTAGATTCCAGCATATTCAGTGTCGCTTCGTCGTAAATTGAAGTAGCCTCAATATCGGTGCTTAATAATGTATATATAGCAACTATTTTATCTTTATCGGCGTGATCAATATAATCGTGCAGCTTCTCTTTCACCAGATCAAAAGTCATAGCTCTAATTTATTGATTCAAAATTAGTAAATAATTTCCATATCTCTTGAGCAACCCCCAATGCGTTTCTGTAGGTAAAGAGGCTTCGTTCGTCAGCAAAACAAAAATGAGATAGCCCTTACGCTGATGCATTCGATCTAAATCATATCACCTTAAATTTTTAACAAAATCTCCCTGCGTTTTTCTCCTATATTTATACTTCTTTACTAAATGAAGTAAAACCCTTTGGGGTTGGGGTTTATGAATATACAACGCGCCACTCCTGTAAATGAGTTTTTGGCCAAGCTGATTTTTTTAATACTGCCAACGGCGGCGGTAAGCTATTTTCTGCTGGTAAATATTAACCAGTATTATTCTATTCTTCAAAACCAGGCATTT
>JABDHF010000041.1 GCA_013285595.1 Bacteroidota bacterium | reverse complement strand
TAACTGGTTTGATTATGGTTTGCTCTTCATTGCCTATCTGGCCTTCATCGCCTGCATGTGGGTTCAGGCCCAGCACGGCAATTTTAGGTTTGTCGATCCCGAAGTCTTTCATCAACGATTCTTTAAGGATCGCCAGCTTAGATTGCAGCAATTCTTTGGTAATTGCAGCTGCCACCTTTGATATAGGAATATGCTCAGTAGCAAGAGCTATCCGCAGGCTATTGCTATACAGGATCATCAATACATCCTTAGCGCCAAATTTATCTTTGAAGAACGGGGTATGGCCTGTGTATGGAAAATCGGGCACATTGGTGTTGCTCTTATGGATGGGCGCAGTCACTATGGCGTCAAGCTGGCCATCTTTAAGGCACTGTGTTGCTACCATCAGCGATCGTATGGCGTATTTACCAGCCGCATCGGTCAGTACTCCCGGCTGCAACGGCACTTCCTCTTCCCAGCAATTGAATATATTTATCTGTTTGGGATTGAGCTTGGTAAGGTCTTTGGTGCTGGCGAAGTTAAAAACATGCTCCGGAACAATACGGCGATAAAAATTGATCACCTTGTTTGATGCGAATATCACAGGGGTGCAAAGCTCCAGCATCCGGTTGTCTGAAAATGTTTTTATGATCACCTCAACGCCAACGCCATTAAGGTCGCCGGTGGTAATGCCTATAACTGGTTTTTCGTTATTGATCTGCATATTTTTAGAATATTGTTGCCCTTAGGCTTTACCATAATGAGTTAAAAAATCAAGTAGCATACGCATGCCGTAGGCAGTACCGCCTATAGGGAAATAGTTGCGCCTTGTGGTGTTGAAAGATACACCGGCAATGTCAAAGTGCATCCACGGATAATCAGTAAAATGTTCGAGGAACTTTCCGGCGGTGATAGCGCCACCTGACGGGCCGCCTACATTCTTGATATCAGCAATGTCAGATTTTATCTGGTCGCCATATTCATCCCACAGCGGGTATTCAACCAGCCGCTCATACTGGCGGAAACCACTTTCGCGAAATGCCTGTTTTGTTTCATCTGCTGCTGTGCCCATACACACGATGCCATGCTCGCCCACCGCGGCCGATGCAGCGCCGGTAAGTGTTGCAAAATCTATTACCAGTTCTGGTTTATATCGTTTTGCCCAGTGCAGCGCATCGCCCAGCAGCATACGGCCTTCTGCATCTGTATTCAGCACTTCTACCGTGGCGCCACTATACATAGTGATCACATCTCCCGGCACATAAGCCTGTTCACCAGGGCGGTTATCAGTAGCCGGCACGAGGGCTATTACATGCAGCGGCAGCTGCATTTTGGCAATGGCATACATAGCGCCGCTTACCAGCGCTGCACCACTCATGTCGCTTTTCATGCGGTCCATTGAGTTTGCGGTAGGCTTTAGCGAAAGGCCTCCGGTGTCATAAACTACCCCCTTACCTACAAGCACTATTGGCTTTTTATTGAGCGCTTTTTTAGGCACATACTCCATGATAGTGAATGTAGGCGGATCAATGCTCCCCCGGTTTACCGAGAGGATGCCACCCATTTTTTCCTTTTCCAGGCGTGCTTTATTCAGCACAGTAACTTTAAAACCACTGTCTCCGCCCATCAGTGTTATTTCCTTCGCAAGCTGCTCTGCCGACAAATAGTTGAGCGGCTCATTTACCAGTGTACGTGCCCGGTAAATGGCGTCAATAACTATATTAAGTTGTGCTACTTCTTTTACAGTGGCCGAATCTTTTGAGAAGAAGATACGTAACAATGAATTAGTTATCTTCTTAGTTTCAGTACGGTATTTAAGAAATTGGTAGTTTGCCAGGGCTATGCCTTCCGCCAAAATAGTGGCCGCATCATTTGTTGCCGACAGATTGGTAATGGTTATTTCATCCAGCTTGTACTTGTTGCAAATAGTTTGCAGTTCAGCACCTGCTTTTCGGCAGGCCTCCAGCGTTTGCCAATCTGTTTTTTTATTCTTCAGGAGGTAAATGAAGATGAAATAGCCATACTTGTTAATAGTAACGATTGTTTGCTCGGCATTAAATGTAGCGGTGGCAAATGCAACCTCCTCTTCTGTAATACCGGAGATCTGGGTTAATTTATTGGCATCGTCGGTTATGTATACCTGGTGTTTCTTAGATGGTTTTTGAAGTAGTTTAAATTCCATGCAGTATTAGTTAAATAATTGGCGAAGGTAATCTATTTCAAAAGTAAAAATCTCAAAAAAATAGCTTGTTATTGATAGTTATTTTATATGTATCAGCCTTGTATTTTCGGCAACAATATTATGGCCATATACGATAGAAGAAGTAGGGCCACAATCGTATACCTTTGTAAACGCATGTTTTCATATGCAATAAAGGCTTTAGCACAAAAGGAATATGATCAGCAATAGTAAAAAAGTTACCGGCGACGCCCTGCACCTTAAAAAAAGCCTCGGCCAGCACTTTCTGCACGATGAGAACGTGTGCCGTAAAATAACGGAACAATTGGTTCACCAGCCGGGAATGCATTTGCTGGAAGTAGGGCCTGGTGGGGGGGCATTGACCAAGTACCTGCTTGCGTGGCCGGACGTAGATTATAAAGCCATAGAAATAGATACAGAAAAGGTTACTTTTCTAAACAAAACATACCCGCAGATACAGGGCAAAATAACGCTGCAGGATATATTGAAAGCGGATAGGCCGTTTGATGAGCAGTTTACTGTAATTGGAAATTTCCCCTATAATATCTCATCTCCGATATTATTTAAGGTGCTGGAATGGGAACCCCAGGTTACCGAGGTAATAGGAATGTTTCAAAAGGAAGTAGCGTTGAGAATAGCCTCAGGGCCGGGTTCTAAGGTTTATGGCATTTTGAGTGTGCTGATGCAGGCCTTTTTTAAGGTGGACTATTTATTTGATGTACATCAGAATTGCTTTACGCCACCGCCTAAAGTAATGAGTGGTGTCGTACGGTTTACAAACCTTGGCAATCCATTTGAAATAAACGATAAACGACGCTTTATTATATTGGTAAAGGCTGCATTTAACCAACGGCGCAAAACACTGAGGAATGCGCTGAAAAGCACGCTGGCGGCCGATGCGCTGACAGACCCGCTGATGGATAAAAGAGCGGAGCAACTGACGGTAGCTGATTTTGTAGGCTTATACAAGAGATATTGCCATGAAAAATAACCAGGGTAAAGTGCTGATAGCAGCCCCCGTGCATACCGTGCTAACAGATGGCCTTACAGCAAAAGGCTATGAGTGCATTCACCATGAAAAGATAACGCAGGCAGCAGGGTATGAACTGATAAAAGACTGCACCGGTGTGATCACATCTACAAGGCTGCAGCTGGATAAGGATCTGATAGATGCTGCACCCTGCTTGCGATGGATAGGCCGCATGGGATCTGGCATGGAGGTAATAGATGTGCCCTATGCCACACGGAAAGGAATACGGTGCTATGGCAGCCCTGAAGGCAACTGCAATGCCGTGGGCGAGCATGCCCTTGGCATGTTGCTGGCTCTTATAAGGCGCATAGCGTGGAGCCTTGATGAAGTGAAAAACGGATTGTGGCTGCGCGAAGAGAACCGGGGAACGGAACTTGAGGGCAAAACTATAGGGATCATTGGTTTCGGCTATACCGGCGCTTCATTTGCCAAGAAATTAAGAGGATTTGATGTTAAGATAGTTGCGTACGATAAGTATTGTGAAGATAGCATACCGCCCGATGTGGTAAAATGCACCAGCCTTGCCGAACTTATGGAAAGGGCTGATGTGGTTAGCTTTCATGTGCCGCTGCAGGGTGACACTGTACATTACTTCAATGAATCATTTATAGAGCAAATGGCTAAGCCGTTCATACTCATTAATACCTCGAGAGGGCCGGTGGTTAATACTGTGGCATTATATAATGGGCTGGTAAGTGGTAAAATTACCGGCGCCTGCCTTGATGTGATAGAAGAGGAGCCGTTAGCGGCAATGAGCCCCGGGATAAGGAATTTACTGGATAAAATGGTGGCAATGCCAAATGTGATCGTCACTCCGCATATTGCCGGCTACACTTTTGAGGCATTGTATAAAATGAGCAGAACACTTTTGAATAAAATAACACTTGACTCATGATTTATTAAGCCAGATTTTAATAAATCGTACGTCTTGTTAATTTTTTTTTCATTTCCACCCAAGATTTGTTGCCAATAATTCGTCTATATAAACAAGGCAACTGGATCAAAGCGAAAAAATGTATAAATCTATTTGAAAATTATGTAAGTGTGTTTGAGAAAATAAATTTGCATAACGTGGATTTTTAACAGAATTTTTTACCTTTACGCCTCATTTGCTAATAATTTATTAATACAGGATATGACACGTACATTACGTTATCTGCTTTTATTTGTGTTTACAGCGCTTTCCGGGTCAGCATTCGCGCAGGAGATATCAGGCCGGGTATTAGATGATAAAAAAGAGGTACTCCCAAGTGCTGCGGTCCAGGTATACCAGGGTGGGATCTTGAAAGGTGGGAACATTACCGACTACGACGGTAATTACACCATAAAACCGCTCGATCCGGGTTATTATGACGTATTGGTATTGTATACCGGATACGACTCCATATTAGTTACTGGTGTAGTTGTAAGTGGCGGGAACAGAACAACCCAGAACTTTACAATGGCAAAACCTAAAGGTCATGAACTGGCAGGTGTAACAGTAAAAGCATATAAGAAACTACTTGTAGACGTAGATAAGCCCAATTCTCACATTCTTACGAAAGAAGAGATCGCTGTGGTGCCTACTACACAGGTGTCTGACCTCGTAGCGCTTAATCCAGGATTATATCAATCAAAAAGAGGTGGTGATCTGAACGTAGGTGGTGCGCGTACTACCGGTATTGTATATTATGTAGATGGTGTGCAAGTGCAGACTATCAGTACTGTAGGTGGTTCGGTGAATACCTCGTCGGTAGACATGGCGCAAGGCTCCATTGATCAGCTTGAAGTAATTACATCAGGTATACCCGCTAACTTCGGAGACGTATCTGGTGGTGTGGTTAATATTACATCAAGGGCGCCGGCATCTAAATTCACTGGTAACGTGCGCCTGCAGCATTCTATCGATGGTTATAACAATAACCTCGGTTCATTCTCTGTAGCTGGCCCTATCTATAAGAAAGCAGTTAACGGCGATAAAACACATAAAAGGCCAGTGTTGGGCTTTGCACTTAGCGGAGATGTTTATGATGACCATGACCGTTATCCTTATTACACTAAACAATATGTAGTAAAGGATGATGTGATGAGGAACCTGGAACAAAATCCATTGCGTATTGTTTCTGATAACAGCGGCCAACCCGTATATAACCTTGCTTCAGACTATATTACGCTTAATGATCTTAAGCAAGTAAAAATAACCCCTAGAGATGCTACCCAGGAAGTAAGATTCAACCTGAAACTTGATTATCAGCTGTCTGATAACATGCGTATTGTGGCTGGTGGTACCTTTGATGAGACCAAGTCGGATTATAATAATGGGCAGAATGGCCGCCAGTATAACCTGTTTGCCTCGAGCGCTATACCTGTTCAGTACAATACTACGGGCCGCGGTTATATCAGGTTTACTCAGAAATTTGGTAAGCCAGGAGATACTGCCCGTGGCATTATCTCAAATGCATACTATTCGCTGCAGGCAGATTATCAGTCAACAAACGAGCGCCGCGAAGACTCTAAATTTAAAACAGATATCTTTAAATACAACTACGTAGGTAAATTTAATGAATCAAAGGTGTCCACATATGCACCTGCTTACCTGCCTGCCGGTTTCGATTCTCTTACCGGAAAAAGGGCAACTGTGTTAACAGGTACCAGTTCTACTGGAATTACCTATGCACGCGATCCTCAAAATCTGAACCCTGTACTTGCTAACTATACTACGGAATATTATAACTCACTGACACCCAATAATTATCCAAAACAGATAACACAACTGGAAGCGAGCAATGCAATGGCTAATGGAGATGATCCGCAACCAACTTACAGTACGAAGGGTTCCAGCCTTTTCTTCAGCCCGGGTACTTCCCAGTATTATTATTTCAAGGTTAATGATAATCAGTATGCATTAACAGTAGATGCATCTTTCGACCTGTTGCTGGGAAAAACAAAGCACGCCATCCAGTTCGGCCTTTATTATCAGCAACGTATTCAAAGGTCATATACCCTTTATGCTAACCAACAGGATGCGGGAACTCAATCGCTATGGCAGTTAATGAGGCAGCTGGTAAGCAGCGTAGATAATAATAACCTGCGCCTGGATAAACAACATCCTATTTTCATTGTAAACGGCCATCAGTATGCATATTCAAAAGACCCGGCTACCGGCGCAGCAGTTTATACTGACGTGAAGAGCGGGAATATTAAATCAATTATACCTGGCCCATCCGATACTGTTTTTTACAACTACGTAAATGTTGGCAACAGTACATTTGACCAGAATCTTAGAAAAGCCCTCGGTCCGGAATACACTGCAAATGGTAGTAACAAAGACATTAATATTGATGCTATTGATTATTCGAAATTCAATATAAATATGTTTTCCGCAGATGAGCTGCTGAATAGCGGACATCCATTTGCGGTCTATGATGGCTATTCCTATACCGGCGGATCGCAGGGTAGTGTTAACTTTAATGATTTCTGGACAGCTAAGGATGCTAAGGGTAATTATACCCGCCCGATCGGTGCTTTTACGCCTAACTATATAGCTGGATACCTGATGGATAAGTTTGATTATAAAGATGTCCATTTCAATATAGGTGTTCGCGTTGACAGGTATTCTGCCAATACTAAAGTATTGATAGACCCGTATTCTGAAGTACCAGAAAAAACGGTAAGCCAGGTGCCGGGTTCTGAAAATATTTTGAACGGCGGCAGTCACCCGGGAAATATAGGCAGCAACTATGTAGTATATGTTGATGATAATAGCTCTACATCGCCAAACGTTGTTGGCTACCGTAACGGAAATAACTGGTACGACGCTAAAGGTGCATTCATCAATGACCCGGCAACTTTAAAACAAAATACCGGTGGCCGCGATCCTCAGCCCTTCATAGTGAAGAATGCAAATGGCTCGATCCCATCTATTACAGATTCCAGCTTTAACCCTAATTCAGCATTTACTGATTATACCCCGCAGGTATCTGTTCAGCCGCGTGTTTCTTTCTCTTTCCCTATTTCTGACGTAGCAGACTTTTATGCACACTACGATATCTACTCTCAGCGCCCAATAGGCCCTGGCGCTGCAAATGCTTCTGATTATTATTATCTGCAGCAAAATGCAAACTCGATCATATCAAATGCTAATTTGTTACCGGTAAAAACATACGATTATGAAGTTGGTTTCCAGCAGAAATTAAGTTCGGCGTCGGCGATCACTATAACCGGTTTTTATAAGGAGCGTAAGAATATGATCACTATCGTACCTTATCTGTATGCCTTCCCAACTACTTACTATACCTATGGCAACCGTGACTTTTCAACCACAAAGGGTACTACTTTATACTATGACCTGCGTGCAACAAACCATCTGCGCCTGAGCATATCATATACACTGCAATTTGCAGAAGGCACAGGCTCTACCCCTACATCTACCAATAGCGGTGGCTCTGGCGCAATAGGCGCTAACGGATTGATACAGAGCTTTATACAGGCAGGCCAACCTAACCTTCGCTATGTAACTGCACTGGATTACGATTCCCGCCACAATATAGTTGCTGATATCGATTACAGGTATGGCGATGGTGAAGGACCAATAGTTAGCGGATCACATATCTTTCAAAGAGCTGGTATTCACCTGATACCTAGGGCAAGAAGCGGTGAGCCATATACAAGGTACACAGATGCCCTGGGAAATACCGTAATAGGCGGCGTTAACGGATCGCGCCTGCCATGGCACTACGGAGTTGATCTGCGCATCGATAAAGATTTCGCACTTAGCGTAGGCAAGAAACGTAAAGATGTTCCCGAAGGTGTGAAACCAAAACGCCCGCTGTATGTTAAGGCTATAATACAAATAAATAACCTGCTGCAGACAAGAGACGTATTAAGTGTATATGGTTATACCGGTCGCTCAGATGATGACGGCTACCTGGCTTCAGCTTATGGACAACAATATGTTCCGCAGCAGATCAACCCACAATCATATAGTGACCTGTTGAGGATTTACCAAAACGACCCGACCAAGCTGAACTATGCAAGGACGATCAGTTTTGCGCTTGATTTTAATTTTTAATAATATTTGTTCAATATAACGCTCTAGGTTATGAAGTTTAGAAATAATATACGATTTGCCAGCGCTGTGATTGTGGCAGGTTTGTTAAATATCCCCGGATATTTAAGTGCGAAGGAAAATGTGGTTACAGCTCATCACAAGGCGCTGCCAAAGACAACGGCGTCAGGTTGTTTACCTGCTACTGCAGCTATAGATATGGATATTAACAACGTGCGAGCGAGGTTAATGACCGGCGGCGACATGTGGTGGAATATAGGCCAGAATATTGCAGCATATGAGATCCCGAAAGGTTCCGGCAAGCATTCGCAGTTTGCGGCTTCCTGCTGGATCGGCGGGGTAGACCAGCAAGGGCAATTAAAAGTTGCGGCGCAAACGTACAGGCAGGATGGTAACGACTATTGGCCTGGGGCGCTTGATGCGGGTGGAAAGATCACCCACGACAACTGTAATCTTTGGGATAAAATATGGAAAGTAGATAAATCTACGATCAATAAATTCATTCAACTGCATAAAAGCGGAGGATCTACTACTACCTCTGACTTTGATGTAATTTATCATTGGCCTGGCGCTAAAAATCATGCTGCGTGGGGCAATAACAATGCTGTATTAGGGATAGATGAGGGCTCGTATGCCAACAATACGTATGCACCGTTTAAAGATCTTAATACCAATGGTATATATGAGCCTGACCAGGGCGAATATCCGGATATCACCGGCGACCAGTACTTATGGTGGGTTTTTAACGATGCAGGAAACGTAAAAGAACAATCTGGTACTGCAACAATGGGTGTTGAGGTGCAGACAAGTGCATTTGCCTATGCTACACAGGACTTCCTGAATAATGCTACCTTTTATAACTATCGCGTTATTAATCGCGGTGCCCTTACAATAGATAGTACCTACATCGCTGTATGGGATGATTGCGATCTCGGTTATTATCTTGATGACTTTATCGGTTGCGATACTTTACGTGGCCTGGGCATCCAGTATAATGGTACCAGTAATGATGGTCTTACAGGTGGAAACCCTGTAAATAGCTATGGGGTGGATATACCGCAGGTAGGTGTAGACTTTTTTAAAGGCCCTAAACGCCTTGTGCATAAAGGTGCAGTAGGCGGCGGAGATACGTTGATAACACTGCCGATGACTAACTTCACTTATTTCAATAATGATGCGAGTGCGATCGGTAACCCAGACAATGGTGTTCAGATATATTATTACATGACAGGAGCCATTAAAACAGGTCAAAGATTCAGTGATGATTTCCAAGGTGTTGGCATTCCTTCTAAAGGCTATGGTTCAGGGCCTATTTCGAACTTTGTATTCTTTGGCGATCCAGGCAATAAATCAGACTGGTCTGAGTGTTCTTGTAACAATAACCCGGGCGACAGGCGTTTCATCTTTTCATCTGGCCCATTCGAGCTGGTACCAGGTGCGCTTAACGACATTACTTTTGGATGTATATGGGCTGCCGGCGTAGGTGGTTGCCCGCAAACAAGCTTTAAAACAATTAAAAGTATCGATGACCAGGCGCAGGCTTTGTTTATTGATAATTTTAAAACAGTAGAAGGCCCTGAAGCTCCAACAATGCATGTAAGAGAATTAGACAGAAGACTCGTATTTTATTTGACCAATGACGTAAAAGGTGGGAATAACTATGGGGAGAATTATGGAAGGGCTGATGGCGCATATCGTGATTCAGGAACTTACCATCAGTTAGCTGTTAAATCTATTGGTACCACAAATGCTGCGGATTCACTTTATAAGTTTGAAGGTTATCGTGTTTTCCAGTTAGCGAACAGCCAGGTAACTTCTGCCGATATCTTTAACCAGACCACAGGAGAAGTAGACCCTACAAAAGCTGCGGAAGTTTTTCAATGCGATATCCGCAACGGTGTTACCCAGATCGTAAACTACGCTAAGAATATCAATATTAGTGATACCACATTTGTACCTCAAATAAAAGTTGTTGGCCGGGATAGCGGTATAGCACACAGTTTTGAATTGACCAACAATGCGTTCTCAACAACTGCTGATAAACGCTTTGTTAACTATCAAACATATTACTTCGTTGCAATAGCGTATGCCTACAATAATTTCGCCAATTTTAATGCCGGAAATAATAATTTCCTTTCTACACAAGATCAGCCTTACCTGGGAAGTGCTCACGGGCCAGGCGGTGCAGACATCATTGTTTATGCAGCTATGCCTAACCCGGCTAATGGCGCAATGGGAACTGTACTTAACTCAGATTTTGGGTCTGGCGTAATTGTCACAAGGGTAGAAGGTGTAGGTAATGGAGGCAATGATGTGGAACTGGACTCAGCGAGTGAAAATACTGTACTTCTTAATAACAGCATAGGTAAGGCTGTATATAATATAGGCCAGGCTCCTATAGACGTTAAGGTTGTTGATCCGGTAAAAGATTCTGCATATAACTGGATATTACAGGTAAACGGACCAACTAATACTCCACTGCTGGGTATTGCTGATTCAGGCTCGTGGACACTTACTGCCATCGACAAAAAAGGCCTGAAGCATGATGTGATCTATAGCGAACTGAGCCTGGGAGCGCTCAATGAGCAAATAATAGCAAATTATGGTATTTCTATTAATGTTCACCAGGTAGTACCTCCGGGCGTTGATCAGAAAAACGGTGATGGCTACATAACTTCACAAATTGTATTTGACGACGCATCTAAGCCATGGCTGGCCGGTGTGCAAGATCAGCCAGATAGTAATTTTTCTAACTGGCTCAGGTCTGGTAACACCCAGTTGTATATACAACCTTTTTCAGCTACTAATCCTTGCGATTTCAATGATTACACTAAGCTGGATACCAACAGCTACTATCAAAATATGCTGAGCAACTTTAGCCCTACAAAATCAACATGGGGTCCCTATTCACTTGCTGCTGCATATGTTGGCAAGCATTTCCAAAAAGGGTCTCAGTGTGGCTTTGAAGTAGCGTATTCGCCCACAACACAGGGTACTTTCTCTGCTCCTGCGCCTTTTGAGGTACTGCCAGATGTAGATATAGTATTTACCAGCGATAAATCAAAATGGACAAGATGCGCAGTTATTGAAGAGCAGGAAGATCCGCTTCTTTCACAGGGTGGTGCTGCAAAGTTTGCACTTAGAAATCACGCAGGTTGGGATGGTGTAGTTGGTGCTGATAATAATACGCCTGCATATTCAGAATTACCGTCTGATAACGGCATGTCGTGGTTCCCTGGTTATGCTGTTAATGAGGGTACTGGTGAGCGCCTTAATATAGTTTTTGGTGAAGATTCTTATCTTACCAGTGACAATGGCGGGGATATGTTATGGAACCCGACGGCTAACATACTAAGCCCTTACGACAACTCTCTTGTTTTTGGCGGTAAGCATGTAGTGTATATTTTAAGCAGCAGATACGATAGTGATAGAGTGTTTGCAACGCAGGCGCAAAGCACAAATGTAACAACCCAGAAGCTGGCATATAGCTTAGCTCAGTGGGTAGGTATACCAACGCTTAATGCTAACAGTAATTTCCTGTCTCTTAAAGATGGCCTGATACCTACGACTACACGTTTGAGATTCAGGGTTAATCGCCCATATGCGCCATACTATGCATCAGATACCACTGCTCTGGCTGTGCCAGCTGTAAATGGTAAATCTTCGAATCCTTATTACACCTTCAGTACCGAAGATCTGGCTCCATCTCCTTTATCAGACACGTCGAACCGTAAGAATTTGCTGAGCCGTATTTATGCAGTTCCAAATCCTTACTATGGTTACTCAGGGTACGAGTCTTCAAGGTTTGATACCAAGGTGAGGATCATTAACCTGCCAGCACAGGCTACCATTTATATCTATTCACTCGATGGCTCGTTAGTGCGCACACTTAGTAAGAATGACCAGGGCACGTCTTATATTGATTGGGATATCCGCAATACAGCAGGCCTTCCTGTTTCAAGCGGTATGTATCTTATGGATGTTAAGGCTGCAGGTATAGGAGAAACAGTTTTGAAATGGTTTGGCGCAACACGCCCGATAGACGTAACTACTTATTAATCTAATTTACTGCCAGGCAGGTGCCTCCTGCCTGGCATAACATAAATATTTATTTTCAAGGTTATGAAAAAGATTTCTATAAAAGCTTTAGTTGCAATTTGCGCTGTCGGAATGTCTTTTAGCGCTTTTGCAGGCAATAAAGACCGTACTGGCCAGTCGGGCGCTCCTGAATTGCTGATCGATCCGTGGGCGCGATCTACCGGTATGTTTGGCCTTAATGTTTCTTCTGTAGGCGGCATGGAGGCTATGAAGGAAAATATAGCAGGCCTTGCTCAAGATTCTACTACAGAAATAGGGTTATCTCACGGTATTTACCTGAGCGGTACTAATATTAGCATTAATAACCTGGCTGTGGCACAGAAGCTCGGTGAAAGCGGGGTTATAGGGCTTAATATCATGTCCATGAGCTTTGGTGATATACCTACTACTAATTATTTTCAACCCGAGGGTTATGGTACCTATCATCCCCAGTTCCTGAATGTACAGTTAGGTTTTGCCAAACAATTCTCTACACACATTAATGCCGGAGCTTCGGCAACTTATGTTTCTGAGCAGATAAGTAATATCAGCGCTCTCGGATTAGCTTTTGATGCGGGTGTTCAGTATGTTACCGGTAAAAGAGACAATTTTCATTTTGGTATTACCCTCCGTAACCTGGGAACAAATATGAGGTTCTCTGGCTCAGGTTTCTCAGTTGACGCTACACAGCCAGAGAGTTCTCCTACCTTTGCAGTAACAGGTACTTATCCTTCAGATAAATTTGAAATGCCTACTTATCTTAATATAGGCCTTTCTTACGATTTTTTCCTTGATGAGAACCACCTGAGCAGCAAAGACGCTATGCCGATGCACAGGCTGTCTGTACTGGGTGATTTTACTTCAAATTCATTTAATAATGATTACCTGGGTGTAGGAGCTGAATATGCGTTTAAGAACATGTTTATGCTGCGTGCGGCTTACCGTTATGAAAATGGTATAGGCAACCCTACTACAAGCACTACCATGTTTATGGGCCTGGCAATAGGCGCAACAGTACAAACAAGGGTTGGTGGGGATAAGGGCTCTATGCTAGCGCTTGATTATTCT
The DNA here is from genome assembly GCA_013285595.1 of Bacteroidota bacterium. Classification (GTDB taxonomy): domain Bacteria; phylum Bacteroidota; class Bacteroidia; order Chitinophagales; family Chitinophagaceae; genus Nemorincola. The sequence goes on along the minus strand of JABDHF010000041.1, from coordinate 11,151 downwards.
TTCAGGCCTACTGAGCGCCCGGCAAATGGGGTGCACATGATTTCATTGCGCTATACCCGTTAATATTTTTTTTGTATTTTTGCATTACAACGCTTCTGTTTCGCAGGAGCGTTGTATTTTTTTTCTAAAGTAATAAACGATTATTATAATGGCTGATTTAAACTACCTGACGAAAGAGACACTGGCACAAATGAGAGAGGAGCTGAATAAGTTAAAAAGTTCGGGCCGCGCTGAAATTGCTGGCCAAATAGCTGAGGCCAGGGAGAAGGGCGACCTTAAAGAAAATGCGGAATATGATGCAGCAAAAGAGGCGCAAGGCCATCACGAAGCGAAAATAGCGCAGCTGGAAGCTGCCATTGTTTCTGCACGCGTAATCGATGCTAAAGATATAGATGTAAGCAAAGTGTCTGTGCTGAGCAAAGTAGAAGTGACAAACCTGGGAAGCAAAAAAACTGTGGTATACCAGCTGGTTTCTGAGAGAGAGGCTGATATAAAGCTAGGCAAGATATCCGTAACCTCACCTATTGGCAAAGGCCTGCTTGGCAAACAAATAGGAGATGTGGCAGAAGTAACGACACCAGGCGGCGCATTGAAATTTAAAATTGAGAGCATATCTATCTAATACCTGATGCCTACTATCTTTTCCAAAATAATAGCAGGGGAAATACCATCGTACAAGATTGCGGAGAACAATCATTTTTTTGCATTTCTTGACATTTCCCCTTTAAAAGAAGGCCACGTACTTGTTGTGCCCAAAGCGGAAGTGGATAAGATATTTGACGTAAGCGACCAATTGCTCAGCGAATGGCTGTTATTTGCCAGGCCTATTGCCAGGGCTATAGAACAGGCATTCGCATGCAACAGGTGTGGAATAACCGTATTAGGGCTTGAGGTCCCACATGCACATATGCACTTGTTGCCCATTAACTCGGCGGACGACCTTAATTTTACAAGGCCTAAAATGAAGCTGGAACCCGGCCAGCTACTTGAGATTCAAAAAAAGATAGTCGACATTTTGGTAGTTTAATAATTTATCGGAGGTACAAAGAGATCTTCCAAATTATTTATTTCTTCAGTTTATTTCACAATAGGATTAACGCTCCATGCTTCGGCTTTGCCAGCAAATAGCGCCTTCGTTTTACCCCAAGTGTCTTTAAAAAATGGAGAGAAGCGATAATGTTCTAGATGGGCTGCCGAACCCCATATGCTATAGGTAAAAAAAATGCCTGGGTGTAAACTATCCTGCCACAATTCCAGGTGATTGCAACCGGGAAAATTGCGTATGGTCTCCTGCCGCTCACTAAAAAGTGTAGTGAATTCAATAATGCATTCTTCGCGAAATGTCATTTTTACAAGGCGAACTATCATTCGAAATATATTTTTATGTCATTATTTTTTCCGCCAAGTCGTAACCCGAAAAGGCTCGCGGCATTACCACGATTGATGCAGATCTCAAGGTGTCCGTTGCTGTTAAAGCGACATAGTTTATAGCCTTCTCTTACATCTGCATAGCTTACGCTCAGGATATCTATATCTTCCACCATTTTAAACTGGATGCGAAACGATCTGCCGGCGGCTAACGCCTCAAATTCGTTTTTTGTTATATTGAGAACTGCATTTCCATAATTGTCAATATGCACTACCTCACAATCTATTACGCCGTCGGCAGATAAGCGATTTTTTGGGGAGGATAATGGCCTTAGCGCGAAGGTTGAAAGACTTAATGATGACGGCCCGGCCGATTGCAATGAGCCAGTTGCCTTGCCGGCAGCATGGAGCCAATCTGAAAACGTATTATCCCCGTTCATTTCGAAATACAGCCAGGAGTTGTAGCCGCTTCTAAAAGCAGAGGGTAAAATACCATTATCTGCAGAAAGAAAGAACTGGCCGCTATATTCAGTTAATAGAAGCCGGGACGGTTTTTCTGAAAAAACGTCTGATAATATAAGATGACAGGTGCCTGCGGGGAAACTTCGGTATGCAGAAGCCAGCAGGTATGCAGCCTGTGCGGCGTGAAATGGCAATATGTTATGGCTAAGATCTATTATCTGCAAATGCGGTATGTGCTGCATCAGTATTCCTTTTGCTGCAGATACCGAAGTATCTTGCAGGCCGAAATCTGATAGCAGGGTAATACAAGCCATTTTTGCGAGGATTGCAGGGTTAATATTTGAATTCTGTGATGATCAATTTTAGCTGTAGCAGCATCATGCAAAGGTGCGAAAAATGCAGCTTAATATATTTACTGCTTCCAAGCCGCCGCACTTTAATAGTAATGTGATATAATCATCTATTAACCACAGGATATTTTATACTCACCCCATGTGTTTTTTTTATGTAGCATTAAGATATAGCTTGCATGACAGTTATATGGCAATATTGAATAACGGATTTTTGACACAGATAACATATATTCTGACACGTATATACAGTTATTTTGACGCAGAATTTTTACACTGATAGTTTTACTAAATATTTGATATGCTGGATGAGGAATTAGAGAATTTATAAGTTCTGGCAAATACAGTCATCAGCGCTTATTTGACTTCTTTATTCAACACAAATTAAGGTATAGTTTTAAGTGTTAAATAGTATTTAACAAATTTATTTAATAGTTATTTAAATGTGGCCTTACTGATAATTTTGATCAAGAAATAATAATCGCAGTATTATTTATAAATCATTTATTATCAGCAGATTACTTAGCAATAAAAATAACTTTTATTAACAAATAATTAATAATATTTACTAGAAAATAAGGGATGCAGGGAAATTATTTTTATTGCAACCTAACCTTTTCACTTAAAAATCCGCCTATATCGTTAACGGAATATTCATAAAAATTTGTTTTTGCAGAAATAACCCATAGTTTTGCACACTTTATATTTTTTAACTACCTATAAACATATAACTCAAACCGAACAACCATGAAAAAAAATCTATTCCTAACCACATTAGTTTTGATTGCCAGCCTTTTGCTGAGCCATACTGCCCAGGCGCAATTGAGCGCTTTTAATGTAACAGGAGGCGGCAGTTTTTGTTCAAACGACACAGGAGTGCACGTAGGCCTTGATGGGTCTACGATCGGTATTCCATATCAATTGTATAATGGCGAAACTGCGGTAGGTGGTACATTAACCGGCAACGGTGGCGCTCTGGACTTCGGTTTGCAAACAACAGGTGGCTCCTACACGGTAGTGGCAGACCCAGGTGCGGGCGATGCAACGAATATGACAGGCACCATAACCGTATCGGTAAATGCTTCCCCTGCGGCGCATACAGTTACCGGTGGCGGAGCTTATTGTGACGGTGGTGATGGCTTTGCTATCGGGCTTGATGGCTCAAACACCGGCGTCAATTACCAGCTATACAACGGAAGCGCCGTAGGCGACCCGGTTGCCGGCGGTGGCTCATCTATTAGTTTTGGTGTGCAGGCTACAGGCGGTATTTATACTGTAATAGGTACAAATACCACATCGGGCTGTACTGCCGCAATGACGGGCACAGCAACAATAACAGTAAATCCGATCCCTGATGTATTCACTGTATCTGGTACTGCAGCATTCTGTGCCGGAGATACCGGCGCTCATGTTTTTCTTTCGTCATCAGTGACGGGCATAAGCTACCAGTTATTTAAAGGTGGGGCAGTAGGCAGCCCGGTTATAGGTACAGGTAGCATGCTCGATTTCGGGCTGCATACTGCGGGTGGCTCTTATTCAGTAACGGCTACAAACACGCTAACTACTTGTTTCAGCATAATGGACGGTAACGCGGTATTGACTTCAAATGCATTACCCGCGCTGCATACAGTAACAGGAGGCGGAACTTACTGCGCAGGCGGAATAGGTTTTGCAATAGGCCTTAATGGTTCAAACACCGGCATCAATTACCAATTATATAATGGTGTAACGGCCGTTGGCAGCACTGTTGCCGGCAACAATTCAAATATAAGCCTTGGCCAGCAAACTGCTGCAGGCACCTATACAGTAATAGCCGCCAATGCTACCACCGGATGTACAAAGACAATGACAGGCAGCGCCCTGGTATCTGTTAACCCGGTACCTGCAATATACACCGTGTCTGGTGGTGGCACGTTTTGTTCCAGCGACACAGGCGCTCATGTGCTGCTATCATCATCGGTAAGCGGCATCAATTACCAATTGTTAAACGGCGGCAGTGCGGTAGGTTTATCAGTTGCAGGTACAGACAATGGCATCGATTTCGGTTTGCAAACTATTAGCGGTTCATATACTGTAGTTGCCACAAATCCGGCTACCACATGTACAAGTACTATGACCGGCAGTGCCTCAGTAACGTCTAATCCTGTTCCTCCAAGTCATAATGTCACTGGCGCCGGCGCTTATTGTTCCAGCGTAGCAGGCCTGCCCGTTGGGCTGGATGGCTCTAATACAGGCATCAGCTACCAGTTATATAACGGCATTCCTGTAGGCACTCCTTTAACAGGAACAGGACCGGCAATTAACTTTGGCCTGGAAGCAGCAGGCACTTATACCGTAAAAGCGACCAATACAACTACAAACTGCACTAGCATAATGACAGGCAGCGCAGCGATCACTGTTAACACAGTTCCTGATCCCTTCACTGTATCTGGCGGCGGTACATTTTGCTCCAGCGATACCGGCAGGCATATATTCCTTTCCTCATCAGCAAGCGGCATCAGCTACCAACTGCTTAATGGTGCATCATTATCAGGTGCAGCAATTACGGGAAGTGGCAGCGGCCTTGATTTTGGTTTACAAACCGTGAGCGGCACGTATACAGTAGTTGCTACTAACACCACAACCTCTTGCAGCAGCACTATGACAGGCAGCGCAGGCATAACATCTAATCCTGTTCCCCCAAGCCATACCATAACAGGTGGTGGCCCTTATTGCACAAGTGTGACAGGTGTTGCGGTTGGCCTTAATGGCTCTGATGCAGGTATCAGCTACCAGCTATATAACGGCAGCACTACAACCGGCGCTCCTATAACGACGGGTACCGGGCCAGCTATCGATTTCGGCATTCAGTCAACGGCAGGTACCTATACTATAATAGCTACTAATACCACTAACAGTTGCACAAGCACAATGACAGGCAGCACTACCATAACAATAAATGCAGTGCCTGATGTATTCTCGGTTTCAGGTGGTGGCATATTCTGCTCCAGCGATACCGGTGCGCATGTACTTCTGTCATCGTCTGCAACAGGTATCAACTATCAGCTTTATAATGGCGCCACAGCTTCCGGCACTGTTGTGGCTGGAAATGGCAGCGGCCTCGATTTTGGTTTACAAACCGCAAGCGGCACTTATACTGTACGTGCAATAAACGGCACCACAGCATGTACCAGCACTATGACCGGCAGCGCCTCTGTAACAGCTAATCCTATACCTCCGGCACATGCGATAACAGGCGGTGGCCCTTATTGCTCAAGCGTGACAGGTGTAGCGGTAGGGCTTAACGGCTCTGATGCAGGTATCAGTTACCAGTTATTAAATTCAACCCCTGTAGGTTCAGCTGTTGATGGAAACGGTTCTGCCCTCAACTTCGGCATACAGTCTGCCACAGGCACTTATACTATATTAGCTACCAATACTACTACAAGCTGCACCAGTACCATGACTGGCAGCACTACAATAACAATAAATGCCGTGCCCGATGTAGACACCGTCTCTGGCGGGGGCACATTCTGCGCCAATGATACGGGGGCTCATATTTTACTTTCATTATCTGCCAGTGGCATTAATTACCAGTTGTTTAACGGCAGCGCAGTTGGCGCCCCTTTAGCAGGTAATGGCGCAGCACTCGATTTCGGATTACAAACAGCCGGTGGCACTTACACAGTAGTTGCTATAAATGCTGCTACATCCTGCACCAGCAATATGTATGGTAATGCAGTATTGAATGCGCTGCCATTACCAGCCGCCCATACAGTTACCGGCGGTGGCGCTTATTGTGCTGGCGGGGTAGGTTTTTCTATCGGGCTTAATGGTTCAGATGCAGGCATCAGTTACCAGCTGGTTAGTGGCGGCCCGGTGGGTACGGCATTACCAGGCGGTGGCGTACTTGATTTTGGTTTACAAACCGCCGGCGGTACCTATACGGTAACCGGCACAAATACTACTACAGGTTGTAACACTTCCATGACAGGTAGTGCAGTGATCACAGTAAACCCATTACCGGCTATATTCACAGTTTCGGGTGTTGGTGTATTTTGTGTAGGCGATACAGGCGCTCACGTCTTTCTTTCTTCTTCAACGAGCGGTATACAATACCAGTTGTACAACGGTGTAGCCACATCAGGAAGCGCAGTAACCGGAAATGGTAGCCCTCTTGATTTTGGCTTGCGCACAGCAGGCGGTACTTATACAGTTACAGCAACTAATTCTGCTACTACATGTACTAGTAACATGGACGGTAACGCGGTGCTCACAGCAAATCCTTTGCCATCGGCCCATACGGTTACCGGCGGCGGTGCTTTTTGTTTCAGCGGGGCAGGTGTTCACGTAGGGTTAGATGCATCTGATGCAGGATTTAGCTACCAGCTTTATAATGTAAGCCCTGTAGGCTCACCAATAACCAGTACCGGAACGTCTGTTGATTTCGGTTTGCAAACAATAGCAGGCACCTATACCGTAGTTGCAAAAAATACGGAAACAAATTGCGTAAGCAACATGACCGGCAATGCAATCGTTATAGTGAATACACTCCCAAACAAATATGATGTTTCAGGTGGCGGAACTTTCTGCGCAGGCGATACAGGAGCCCATGTGTTCCTGTCGGCGTCACAGGTAGGTATCGACTACCAGTTATATAATGGAGTGGTTTTTTCAGGTGAACCTATTGCTGGAACAGGCAATGCAATAGACTTTGGTGCAAAAACTATCAGTGGCAATTACACCGTTAAAGGAAGTAATGAGATGACGGGCTGTGCCAATGATATGAATAATAACGCTATCATAACTAACAATCCATTACCAACAGCATTTGAAGTAACAGGTGGTGGTTTTTATTGTGTGGGTGGCGATGGTGTCAGCGTTGGATTGAGTGGATCTGAAATGGGCATAAACTACCAGCTACTTAATACAAGCGCCGTGGGCAGCCCAATAGCTGGCTCAGGGATCGGCATTGATTTTGGCTTACAGGCGGCAGAGGGCACTTACACAGTAGTAGCTCAGAATACATCTTCTTTGTGCTCAGTTGCGATGACAGGAAGCTCCAGCGTTTCAATAAAATCTGTACCGCTGGTATATACCATGACGGAAGGTGGAAGCTATTGCGCCGGCGGTACTGGTGTAAATGTTGGATTAAGCGGTTCTGATGCCGGTATTACTTATGTTTTATATAACGGATCAACACCAGCAGGAACACAGTTAACGGGCACAGGCTTCCCAATAGAATTCGGGTTACAGACTGCAGCCGGAAATTACGGTGTTATAGCTGAGCCTTTGAAACCATCGTGCGCTACGGTAATGACCGGTGCCTCAGTAATATCTGTTATACCATTGCCAACGCCATTCGCTGTTACAGGTGGCGGTGGCTATTGCCCGGGCTCAGGTGGTGTAAACGTATCTCTCAGCAGTTCTACTATTGGGGTTAATTACCAGCTATATGCTGATAATGTACCAGTTGGCGTGAATGTACCGGGCACAAGTGCTCCTCTGAATTTTGGCCCGCAGACTACAACCGGCAATTACACAGTAAAGGCGGCAGATGCCACTACAACTTGTACCAACAACATGGCAGGCAGCGCGGTAGTATCAGTAAATTCATTGCCAACTCCTTTCACTGTTTCAGGTGGTGGTGGTTATTGCAACGGCGGTACAGGTATGGATGTTAGCCTCGCTGGCTCTGTGACAGGCACAAATTATCAGTTGATGCGTGGTTCAGCGCCTGTTGGCGATGCATTTGCCGGAACAGGCAGCGCTCTCGATTTCGGTTTACAAACAATAGCCGGCACCTACACAGTAAGTGCTGCGAATACAACAACCGGCTGCACGGGCAACATGTCTGGCAGTGCCGTAATTGCTGTTAATTCTTTACCGATTGTTCACACAGTTACAGGTGGCGGCAGTTATTGTTCAGGTGGTGTAGGTGTTAATATCGGGTTAGACGGGTCAGAGGTAGGCGTCAATTACCAATCATACCTTACCTCATCTGTTTCAGGCACTGTAGTTGCCGGGAACGGTACTACAATAGACTTTGGCAAACGCACCGGCGCTGGCTCTTATACAGTCGTAGCTACCAATTCATCTACAGGCTGCAGCAGCAATATGTCAGGCAGCGTAGCTATAACTATCAGCCCATTACCTACGCCTTTTGCAGTTAATGGCGGCGGTGGCTATTGCAATGGTACTGGCGGTGTTCACGTTGGGCTGGTTGGTTCTGAAACCGGAACTACTTACCAGTTGTTTAACGGAGCCGGCCTTACAGGGTCAGCGGTGGGTACAAGTGCGCCGGTAGATTTCGGCATATATACTACCAATGGAACCTACACAGCAGTTGCAACAACCGCTGCAGGTTGTACAGCTTCTATGCCGGGCTCAACAGTAGTAACTAATAACCAGTTACCATTTACATACAATGTTACTCTTTCCACCTCAAGCCATTATTGTGCAGGTGGCACAGGCGTACCGGTTGGATTAAACGGCTCAACTTCTGGTGTTACCTACCAATTATTCAACGGTACAACGGCTGTGACTTCTGCGCCAGGTACAGGTTCGCCAATTTCTTTCGGTTCAAACCTTGCAGGCACTTATACGGTTATTGCTACTAACAGCGCTACGTCTTGTACTTCTAATATGACAGGCAGTGTCTCTGTAACTACCACTCCGTTGCCGGTTTCTTACACCGTAACCGGTGGTGGTGGCTATTGCGTTGGTGGCAGTGGTGTATCTGTAGGCATAAGCGCTACTAATACAGGCATTTATTACACACTGCTGAAAGGTGCATCTGCTATCAATACGCTGCCTGGTGTTGGTGGCTCTCTTGATTTTGGTACACAAACATTAGCAGGTACTTATACCGTGTTGGCTACAGACGCCAGCACATCTTGCACCAATACAATGTCTGGCTCTGCAACTGTTGCGCTCAATCAGCCGCCTAATGCTTCTTACACAGTATCAGGTGGCGGTTCTTATTGCCCGGGCAGTACTGGCGCTCATGTGAGCATCAGCAACTCAGAGAATGGCGTTAACTACCAGCTGGTAAATGGCGGTGCAGGAGTTGGTGCAGCGTTACCTGGCTTTAGCGGCGTTGGCCTTGATTTCGGCCCTCAGACAGGAACAGGTACATACTCAGTGGTAGCTACAAACAGCACAACGGGATGTTCTTCAACCCTGGCTAATACAGTCGCAGTTTCATTAAATCCTTTACCTGCTGTATATATGGTAACTGGCGGTGGCGCTTATTGCGCAGGCATAGCTGGCGCTTCTGTTGGCCTTAATGGCTCAGCAATTGGGCTCAGCTACCAGTTAATGAATGGCGCTGCACAAGTGGGCGTACCAGTTATAGGTACAGGTTCATCACTTGATTTTGGAATGCAGCCAGTGGGTACCTATACTGCTGTTGCTAAAGATCCTGCAAGCCTATGTACCGCAAATATGTCTGGTACAGCAGTGGTAACCGCAAATGCAGCGCTGGCTTCTTATTCAGTAACTGGCGGTGGTACTTATTGCACCGGTGGATCAGGGATGTCTGTAGGCCTCATGGGTTCCAGCACAGGTGTCAGCTATCAATTGAGTTTTGCAGGTGCGCCGCTTGGTACATCTATCGCAGGTACTGGTTCAGCGCTTAGCTTCGACTTGCAAACTACTACCGGTACTTACACAGTAGTAGCAACAAACACAACAACAGGCTGCACGGCTACAATGCCAGGTTCGGCTGTTATTGCCACTAATGCATTACCTGCTACACATGGTATTACCGGTGGTGGCAACTATTGCCCTGGTAGTGCAGGCGTAAATATTTCTTTGGATGGTTCTGAAACAGGCATCAGTTATCAATTGCTGAATGGCGCTACTCCTGTAAATACAGTATCGGGTACAGGTAGCGCTATTAGTTTTGGTATGATAACTGCTGCAGGGTCTTATACTATAGTAGCCAGCAATGGTGGCAGCACATGCACGGCTAATATGGCCGGTAATGTATCTGTAGGCACTTTTGCATTGCCGGTTGCTTACACAGTAACAGGTGGCGGCAACTACTGTCCCGGCAGCACAGGTGTGCATGTAGGCTTAAGCAGTTCAAGTACTGGTGTTAACTACCAGTTGTCTACCAGCGAAGGAACTATCGGAAGCCCATTAACGGGTACAGGTTTCTCTCTTGACTTTGGTCTGGAAACAGGAGCGGCTACATATACTGTAATAGCAACTAATACCTCAACTACATGTATCAGCAATATGTCTGGTGCGGCAAATGTTGGCCTCAATACTTTGCCAACGGCATACAATGTTACCGGTAGCGGTCATTACTGCGCTACAGGCACGGGGCTTCACGTAGGCCTCGATGGTTCTGCAGCTGATGTTCATTACCAGTTATATCATGGCTTGTCGCCAGTAGGTGCACCGGTAACGGGTTCAGGCGCTACGCTTGACCTTGGTGCTGAAACCGCAACAGGTACATATACAATTATAGCTACAAACCTATCTACAACTTGTACCAACACTATGGCAGGAAGCGCAACAATATCAGTGGATCCTTTGCCTGCCGTGCATATACTGTCAAATGGTGGCAGCTATTGCGCTGGTGGCGCTGGTATAGCTGTTACCCTGAATACTTCAAACACAGGTATAAACTATCAGTTGTACAATGGCGTAACGCCAACAGGGCCACTCGTTACGGGTACAAATGCTTCAATTAGCTTTGGTAATGAGCCTGGAGGTAATTATACCGCAGTTGCTATTGATGCTGTAACTGGTTGCAGAAATACAATGTCTGGTACTTCTTTAATAGTGGCAAACCCTGCACCTTCAGCTTTCGGAGTAACGGGTGGTGGTAACTATTGTAACGGTGGTAGCGGAGTACATGTAAAACTAAGTGGTTCCAGCGCAGGTATCAGCTACCAGGCTATGATAGATGGCTCTGTATCGGGCGCTCCTGTTACAGGTACAGGTTCTTTACTTGATCTTGGATTGAAAACAGTTGCGG
>JABDHF010000040.1:23077-24748 GCA_013285595.1 Bacteroidota bacterium | reverse complement strand
ACAACGACCTCGGCACAGCTTATTACGCTTTAGAAAATTATCCGCAGGCCATTATCTACCTGCGCAATGCTGTAAAGATAAATCCTGTGTATACGCAGGCTTATTACAATCTTGGCCTTAGCTACAAAAAGGTAAAGCAATACGACTCATCGATCATGGCGCTGAACAAAGTGCTGGAGCTAAAACCCGACCATGTAGATGCACAGGAAGACCTGGGCACGGCTTATTTCTTCAAACAAAATTACGACTCGGCAGAAGTACATTTCAAAAAAGCCCTTGCAGCCAACCCCGATTATTCCGATGCAGCCTTTAACCTCAGCATTCTTTATCTGAATGAGCAAAGAAATACGCAAGGCACAGAACTACTAAAGAACTTGCTCACCAGAAACCCAAAATACATGAATGCTTATGCCGCCCTGGGCCACGCCTACCTCTCTATGCAAAAACCCGACAGTGCAAAAATGTATGAGGCTATGGCGCAAAAAATAGACCCGGGGTTTAGGCTATAATTAATATTTCGTAGCGCTACAATTCGACTTTCCTAACGGTTGAATTACCTGTTTTAGCAGCAATAACAACCTTATCACCCTGTCTAAAGCCAGCATCATCTTTGCCAAGCGCTATTTTTAATATCCTGTTATTAACAAGAATGGAAGCTTCAAAAACATCGGCTACCCTATCAATTTTCAACACCTCACCCAACGCCTCTATCTCCCCGTCCGCCGGCTGGCCAAACACCTCATCAGCACTACCTTGCTTCACGATCTGCCCATGCTCCAGCACAAATATCTTGTCCGACATTTTGAAGAGCTCCCCAATATCGTGGCTTACCAATATAGTAGTAAGATGGTAATGCTTATGCACGTGCAATATATGGTTTTGCAGCTTTATCCGCAGCTCATTGTCAAGAGCAGAAAGCGGCTCATCAAGCAACAGTAACAACGGCTTACGCACTAATGCCCGCGCCAGCGCCACTCGCTGCTTTTGCCCTCCCGATAGTGTGCCTGGGTAGCGGCTGCTCAGTTGCTCCAGCTCCATTACATCTATTAGCTCGCCTACTATTTTCCCGTCCTGCCCTTTGGCAAGCGCATACTCCAGGTTTTTCCGTACTGTCATATTAGGGAACAACGCATAGTCCTGGAATACGATACCTATATTCCGTTGCTGCACAGTCAGGTTTATTTTCCCGGCAGTATCCAGCCAAACCTCATCCCCAACAGTTATCCTCCCTTGCCCCGGCGCCATAAGCCCTGCCAATATCCTCAGTATAGTGGTCTTACCTGCACCAGACGGCCCATAAATCGTAGCCAGTTGCCCTTTCGCTATCTCGCAAGAGATATCCAGTGGCATTTCGCCCTGCGCGGTTAGCAGCTTTTTATGAATACTGACTGAGATCATAGCTGCCGGGTAATGGCGTAGCGGTGGTTAACAATGTAAACAATAAGCAGTATGCTAAAGGTGATGGCAAACAATATGCCCGCGTATACATTAGCGCTATGGTAGTTCATCGCCTCCACCTCATCGTATATGGCAATGGAGGCTACTTTGGTTTGCCCCGGTATGTTGCCACCTATCATCAGTACCACGCCAAACTCCCCAATGGTATGCGCAAATGCCAGCACTATACCCGTGAGCAAAGATGGCTTGATATTGGGCAGCACTACTTTAAAC
>JABDHF010000040.1:0-23067 GCA_013285595.1 Bacteroidota bacterium | reverse complement strand
CCTAAAGAAAAAGAAGCCTCTTTTAAATGAGGCGCAAGCCCTGCAATACCCGCCTGTATAGGGTGCACCATGAACGGCAGGCTATAAATAACAGATGCCACCACCAACCCCGGAAAAGAGAATACGAGGCGTATATTAAAGTACTGGTCCAGAAATGCACCAATGCCATGCGCCGGCCCAAACGCCATTAAAAAATAAAAGCCCAGCACCGATGGCGGCAATACCAGCGGCATACTCACCAGTGCTTCTACAACAGATTTCAACTTGTTCTTACTACCGGCAAGCCAGGTGGCAATGGGCACAGAAATAATAAGGAGTATAGCTGTAGTAACCAGCGCCAGCTTGCAGGTGATCCATAAAGGTTCCGCGTCTATCATCGGGAGGGTTGCATTATTTCTTACTCACAATATACCCATACTTTTTGAAAATAGCTTTCGCCGCATCTGAATAAAGAAAGCGATAGAATTTCTCAGCGGGCATCCTGTTTTTTTCCTGCCCATGTTTCAGTATCACCGCGCCTTGCGCTATAGGGGTATAAGCCTTTTTATCTACATCCACCCACCTGCCTTTACCCTTCATCTCATCAGACAATATCAGCGACTTTGCAATAAACCCCACATCCGCAGCCTGCGATGCTATGAACTGCTGTGTCTGCGCTATATTCTCTCCATACACCAGCTTGTCTTTCACCTTATCGTATACGTTGTAGTATTTCAGCGCATCTTCAGCAGCCACACCATACGGCGCCGTTTTGGGGTTAGCAATAGCTATCTTCTTAATACCCAGCTGTAGCAAAGTGGTCAGATCCTGTGAGGGCTTTATATCGTTTCTAGCTGTCCATAATACCAGCGAGCCCTTTGCATACGCTTCCGGCTCCGCAACAGCAAATCCCTTCTTATACAATTCATCGGGATAGCTCATATCAGCAGACACAAAAACATCAAACGGCGCACTTTCCATGATCTGTGCGCACAGCTTGCCCGATGAGCCAATGGTTATGTTCACCCTTATCGCGGTTTCCTTTTCAAACTCTGCTTTCAACTGCTCTATGGTAAACTGCATATTAGCAGCCACAGCTACAGATACCTGGTCTTCGGTTTTAGGAGCAAAACCACACAGCAATACAAAGGCTACAAATAATAATGCAACTCTTTTCATGGGTAATAAATTCAGACAACTAAATTACAGCTAAGGCGGTTTACTGTGCGCGGATATTCAGGTGGCCGTTATCCTTTGTGTAGAGGCCGCCGTAGTCGCTGGTGTTCTCAAACGAGGTCAGCATCCATTTTTCATCCAGCGTTTTTCTGAAGAGAAACCTTAGCTTTAAGTCTATGGGATAGTTTGATATGCGCTCGTTTGAATACCTAAGGTGGGCCATCGCCGCTGCCTCGGTTTTAGAATATTGCTTTACCGGCTCTATAGATTTCACCGCGCTGTCGCTAAAGACACCTTTGTAGGCTTCAGAGCCCGGCGCATCGTGAGACGAGACAAATTCTTTGATGGCGCTATCCACGCTTTCCTGCTTTAATACCTGGTTGGTATCGCATGAGCTGATAAGGAATGAGAGTGCCAGGAAACAGACAAAAGCATATATACGGTTCATCATTAAGAAGTTGCAAAAGCCGGGCTGAAGATAGGCATTATCTTTTCGCTTTGTACTGCTGCTCACACACTTATTTATTACAATCAAAAAGTTTAGGCTTTAACAGAAGAATATCCCTAATGTGTTTGAAAATAATTTTATCTTCGCTTCCCTAAAAAAAATAACCTGGTTTACGAGATGAGAAAAACCTTTTTAATAGCACCGGCTCCTACAGATGTGCTTGCGCACACCGGTACAGGTTTTTTTGCTGTTCCCGAACCGGACAGTTTTTTCCTATAAGTATGCTTCCTTCTGCGTCAGACGTTGATAGGCCGTTATCCCTACGGTATGTTTAGAGAAAGATTAAACTCTTAATCTTAACAATTGTCTATATAAAGCTCATGTTATCCGGCATGGTTTTTTCTTTACACTTATCAAACGTTCTAATAAAATAATGTCCCAGGATTATAAAGTGATCATCGCTGACGACGCTCATCTCGATTTTGCTGAAGAGATCTGTAAAGAAATGGAAGAGTCTGCAAAGGCGCGCGGCACTGGTATTGCCAAGCGCTCGCCAAGCTATTTGCAAGCTAAAATGCTGGAAGGCAAGGCAGTAATAGCCTTTGCACCAGATGGCAAATGGGCGGGCTTTTGCTACATAGAATGCTGGGATGGCGAGTATGTGGCTAACTCTGGCCTTATAGTATCACCTGACTATAGGAAAAGCGGCCTTGCAAAATCGATTAAAAAAGAGATATTTGAACTAAGCAGGAGAAAGTACCCTGAGGCTAAGATATTTGGCCTTACCACTGGCCTGGCAGTAATGAAGATCAACAGCGATCTTGGCTATGAGCCTGTTACCTATTCTGAATTAACACAGGATGAAGCCTTTTGGCAGGGCTGCAAGAGCTGCGTGAACTATGAGATACTTATGAGCAAGGGAAGGAAAAACTGCCTGTGTACCGCCATGCTATATGACCCTAAAGATCATTATACCCCTGAAGAAACCTCTTCTGAGTTTAAGAAGCGGGAAAAAGTACATGAGCGCCTGCTCCGTTTCAGACGCTCACGATTCGTTAAAAACCTAAAAAGAAACAGTTTATTCACCGCCATGCATGGCCTTTTTGCAAGCTTGTTTCTTTGATTGGCGCTTCTTACACATTTCAGTATACACATGAAAACAGCATGGCAATTTGTGTAACGGCGACGTTAAAAAAATGATAGAAGGGCTAATTAAACGGTTTGAAAAATAGTTTTTGCGGTAAATTTGGGGCGATTCAATAGCTACTAACGAATGAAAGCCATAACAATTACCGTATTACTCATTAGTTTTTCTTTATTATCATTCGCGCAGCAGCCCAAAGCGCACAGCCATTTTAAGAACGACCTGCTACGCATGAAATTAAAAGGCAACGTAGCAGAGGTCGACGAATCTGAATATAATGCCAGTGGGGACAGCCTTATATGGAAGAGCGTGAGTAAATTTAATAACAAGGGCAACCTGGAGCAATTCAATACCTTTTCTGCCGATGGCGCTACCCTCTCTAAAACCACGTATAAATACAACGACAGCGACAAACTGGTGGAAGAAAACCGCTATAAAGCTGATGGCAGCCTGAATGTAAAGACCACCTGTATGTATGATGAAAAGGGCAACAAAATAGAGGAATATAATTATGACCCGGCAGGCATTATGTTTGTAAAAGTGTTATCAAAATTTGATGGTAAGGGCAACCGGATAGTAAAGGACAGTTACAACGAATTTGGCGGCCTGTTCCTCAAGTGCAATTCAAAGTTCGATGATGATGGCAACGAGATCTCTGCCAAAGAATACGACTCGCACCATGGCCTAAAATACACTACCACATACGACTACGAGCATACTGATGCCAACGGTAACTGGCAGCGCCGCACCACCTCTAAAAATGACGAGCCTATCTCAGTAACTACCCGCGAGATCAAATATTAACCTGTTCCACATAAACAAAAAAATGCGCACACTTTTTTAACGCTGGAAATCGTTAAAGTGTAGAAACCAGCTATTGAGAGCGCTTGCCTCTTTTGTCATCAAATTATTTTCAAGCTTTTCCACAAATAACAGTCAATTACTTATACACGCCGCAAGTGTTTTCTGCCATCTGTTTTGCACAGCATGGCATAGTTCTTTATTCCCTCTGTTAAAAATAAAAGTTAACAGAAAACCGAAGAACATGAAAACGAATACTACAAGAAAAGTGAGCCTGGTGGCAGTTCTCCTACTCTTAATAGCCATACTTACGGCAGATTATTATCATAACGGACGGCGCAATATAGGTAAAGGACAAGAAAGCCCAGTGGTTTCAAACATTACACACAGGCAAACCCGTGATATCAGTGGCATACTGAATAACAACGCACTGAATAGCACACCAGTATACGCAGATGCAAGTGTGGCGCCACAGCATACACGCCGCCACGTTCGTAACCACCACAATACTCAGTATACAGCCGGCGACATGAATGTGCAAAGAGCATCAGATTACAACGCTATCGCAGTAAATAACCCCAAAAAGCAGGAACCGTTTATTCATCAGACATCCAAAGATCATTATGGCTATACTACGGCAAACGAAGATGTGCCTGGAAGAGCGCACCGGATACACCTGGGTATTGAACTAGGCTACAACTTAAGCTCGCTAAACCAGTCCCAGTCAACCATATCAAGAGGTGGCTTTCATGCCGGGGGTATCATGGATATTGCCTTTGGTAAACACTTTGCGCTGCAGCCAGCTATATTATATTCTGTAAAAGGCACCCGCTTTCAGAGCATGCTGGATGTAGAGAATAAGGAGAAACTTACACTCCATTATATAGAAGTGCCGCTGAATGCAGTATTTAAAATAGGCAAGGTAGATAATACTCAATTCCTCCTCGGTGTTGGCCCATATTTTTCTTATCTGCTCAATGCAAAAGATAACTTCCAGTCATCAAACCCAGCCGATGGCAGCACGCTCGACGTAATAGGCTATGTACCAGAAACACCAAACTATCCCGTAAACAGGCTGCATAATTTTGACTACGGCATAGGTGGTTTCATAGGTGCCCAGGTGCCAGAGGGTTTTTTCATAAAAGCAGGCGGAGAGCTTGGCCTCACAGATGTACAGCAACCCACCAACGCAGCATCTGGTTATCGCAATTACAACCTGTCAGTTTCTGCCGGTTACTTCTTTGGTTACTAATATTTTGAGCGTTTTACAGGGCCACTCACATAGCTGAGTGGCTCTTTTAATATGGGTAGATAGTTTATGTTACCTTTGCACGGCTTTACATAAAATCTATTAATGAATTTTACAGAATTTGGTTTTGATGACGACCTGCTCGATGGCATAGACGCAATGGGCTACCATACAGCCACTCCCGTGCAGGAGCAGGTGATCCCCCCCCATAGTTGCCGGAAAAGATATTATCGCTGCCGCACAGACCGGCACTGGTAAAACAGCCGCATTCCTGCTACCGGTCATCCACAAACTCATCACGCAGCACCACGAAGGGCATAAGATCAATGCCATGATCATAGTGCCTACACGCGAGCTTGCCGTGCAGATAGCCCAAACGCTGGAAGGCATTTCCTATTATACATCCATCAGCTTTATAGAGGTGTATGGGGGTACTGGCGGCGCTTCCTTTGCCAACGAAAAAAAGGCGCTTACGTCGGGCGTAGATATAGTGATATGCACCCCGGGCCGCATGATATCCCACCTGAATATGGGTTATGTGAAGCTGGATGGGCTAAAGTACCTGATACTGGACGAGGCCGACCGTATGCTGGACATGGGCTTTTACGATGACATCGTTAAGATAATATCCTACATGCCTCCCCTCCGGCAAAACCTGCTGTTCTCTGCTACCATGCCATCTGGTATCAGGAAGCTGGCCAATACCATGCTGAAGAACCCTGTGGAGATAAACATCGCCATCTCCAAGCCACCGGAGCAGATAGTGCAGGAAGCGTTCATGGTGTTCGACGCTCAGAAGATACCCCTTGTAAAATATATACTGGAGCAAAAAGAGTTTGGCAGCGTTCTGGTTTTCTGCTCCAGCAAGCAAAATGTAAAGAACCTTACCAACGAGCTGAAAAGGGCTAAATTCTCCGCCGACCAGATACAATCTGACCTGGACCAGGAAAAACGCGAACAGGTATTGCTCGATTTCAGAAGCAGGAAATTAAAAATACTCGTAGCCACAGATATCCTTAGCAGGGGCATTGATATAGAAGATATAGACCTCGTTATCAACTACGATGTACCGCACGATGGCGAAGACTATATTCACCGTATAGGCCGCACTGCGCGCGCTGCCAGCAAGGGCACAGCATATACATTCGTTACCGAGAAAGAACAGATAAAATTTGTGCGTATAGAAAAATTGCTTGGCCGCTCTGTGACCATGCAGGCAGTACCTGAGCAGTTTGGCCCGGCTCCCGTGCCAGGTCAGCATTCGCCTAAACCTGCAAGAAAAAAATATAAAGGCCTGCGCAGAAATAAGTAGCAAAATATTGAAAACTTGATTTACTTTCGGGCGGTTATATAATCACTAGTTAAAAAACAAACATAGACAATTTATAGTATCTGAAAAATATGGACCTACTACCCCGCTTTATTATTATTGACGATGATAAACTCAATAATAAGATCTGCACAGTAACTCTTGAAAAAATATCCAAAAGCATAAATATAAAGACTTTCACTGACGCACTGGCCGGGTTTGAATATATTACTGCACAATACACACATACTACTTTTGATGAGCCAACCGTTCTTTTACTGGATCTTGCAATGCCGGGTATGGATGGATGGGAGTTCCTGCATCGTTTTGATGAACTGGATGCTTCTATAAAAAAACAGATCAAGATCTATATACTATCCTCGTCTGAAGACAGGAGGGACATGGAAAAAGCAGATGCTAACCCAAATGTTACACAATACCTGGTGAAGCCACTGAATAAACATACGGTTGACCTGATAACAAACCTCGCAGGAGATACGGATCAATAATTAAAACAACGAATACAAATATTTATTAGGATAATAAAGAGGGATAAATAAGGGGTATTTTTAAAAAGTAAAAACTAAATAAAATATTCCTTTCTCATTCTCCCAAAAAGTATATTTTTGCACCATAAAAATTAAACGCATTATCTATGTCTGAAATTGCAAATCGCGTTAAGAAAATTATCGTGGACAAATTAGGTGTTGACGAATCAGAAGTAACACCTGAGGCTAGTTTTACTAATGACCTCGGCGCTGACTCGTTAGATACAGTAGAATTGATCATGGAATTCGAAAAAGAATTCAACATCTCAATTCCTGATGAACAAGCTGAAACCATTACTACCGTGGGACAGGCTATTGCTTACCTGGAAGAACACGTAAAGTAATCACTACAGTAACTGAAAATCGTTAGATGAACTTAGCGTTAAAACGAGTTGTCGTTACGGGCATCGGCGCCGTAACGCCATTAGGCAACGGCATACCCGCATATTGGGATGGCTTGGTTAATGGCGTTTCCGGCGCCGATTTCATTCAGCAATTCGACGTAACCAAATTCAAGACGAAATTCGCCTGCGAGGTCAAGGATTTCAACCCGGAAAACTATTTCGAGAGGAAGGAAGCCCGCAAGCTCGACCGCTTTTCGCAAATGGCCCTTGTGGCTGCCGATGAGGCAGTGCGCCAGGCAAACCTTACGGAAGAGGGCATTGATCACGATCGTGTAGGTGTTATCTGGGGTTCGGGCATTGGTGGTATGATCACCTTCATTGAAGAAATGAAAAACTTCAATTCAGGCGACGGTACTCCCCGCTTCAACCCGTTCTTCATTCCTAAGCTGATATTAGATATAGCCTCCGGGCACATATCTATGAAGTACAGCTTTCGCGGGCCAAACTTTGCTACCGTAAGCGCCTGCGCATCTTCTACCAATGCCATTATCGACGCTTTTACTTATATACGCCTGGGCAAAGCAGATGCGTTTATCTGCGGTGGCTCTGAGGCAGTGGTTACAGAAGCGGGTATTGGCGGTTTCAATGCTATGAAAGCGCTTTCTGAGCGCAACGATGACCCTAAAACGGCCAGCCGCCCGTTCGATCTTAACCGCGATGGTTTTGTGCTGGGCGAAGGTTCAGGAGCTATAGTGCTGGAAGAGTATGAGCATGCTAAGCGCCGTGGCGCTACCATACTTGCCGAGCTGGCAGGTGGCGGCCTCAGCGCCGATGCTTATCATCTTACAGCGCCGCACCCCGAAGGCCTCGGCGCGTTCAACGTAATGAAGAACGCCCTTAGCGATGCCGGCATGAAGCCTGAAGACATTGACTACATCAATGTTCACGGCACCTCAACACCGCTTGGCGATATCAGCGAGATCACCGCTATACAGCGTGTATTCGGCGAGCATGCTTACAATCTCAATATCAGCTCTACCAAATCTATGACCGGGCACCTGCTGGGCGCGGCCGGGGCTATAGAAGCAATCGCAAGTATTCTCTCTACCATACATGATATTGTACCCCCTACCATAAATCATTTTACCGACGATCCGTCATTCGATCCCCGTCTCAATTTCACCTTTCATAAAGCGCAGAAGCGCACTGTGAATGTGGCATTGAGCAACACGTTTGGTTTTGGCGGGCATAATGCTTCGGTTATCTTTAAAAAACCATCAGATTAGTTTTGCGGCGCCTCATCAATCGCATCTTAACCAAATCTTCTCCCCACAAGCAGTTATTACTGCAATTAGAACACCTTTTGGGATTTACCCCCAAACACATTGCTTATTACCAGCTGGCGTTCATGCACCGGTCGCAACCCGACGATGCTACAGATAGTAATGAGCGGCTGGAGTTTCTGGGCGATGCCATACTAGGCGCGATTGTTGCGGAATACCTGTTTAAAAAATATCCCTACCAGCCCGAAGGTTACCTTACCGAACTGCGCTCCCGCATAGTGCGCCGCGAAACCATGAACAATGTAGCCCTGCGCATGGGCCTGAATAAGCTGGTACAGTATAACCAGAACGACCGTGGCCTTAGCCGCAGCCATATCTTCGGCAATGCGCTGGAAGCCCTTATAGGCGCCGTGTATCTCGACCAGGGATTTATAAAGACCCGGACCTTCATCCTCAACCAGATCATCCGCTCCTATATAGACCTGGACACGATGGAAAGCACGGATACCAACTACAAAAACCAACTGCTCAGCTGGGCACAACGCAAAGGCCACGTACTTTCCTTTGACACCCTCGACGAAAAAATGGAGGCCACCCGCAAGCTGTTTACCGTAGGCATTATGCTCGATGGCGAAGAATTTGCCACCGGCACCGGCTACAATAAAAAAGAAGCTGGCCAGGTAGCAGCACAAAAAGCGCTGGAGAAGATCAGTAAAAATGGGTTGATGGCTTAAAGCGTCAATATTTTCTCTTTCTTACTTCAGCTTATTTTAAAGCATCTTCAAGTTACACAATAATCAAACTGAAAAGTATTCAGCCATTAAGCATTACTTACGTACCATCTGCTTCATCTTCCACAGCAGCGAATCGTTTTTGTGCAGTACTATATACAGCGCCCTGTCGCCACCAAAATTCCTGAAGAAGCGCTCTACGCCTTCATCCATACTGCCTTCGAGGTCAAAAGTGGTGTGGCCTCTTTTTTGGGCTTCCTTTATAGTATGCCACAGTAGCAGCGTCATCGCCTTGTAGCTGTTCGATTCATGGTTCTGGCCACCCATAAAGTAGTAGCTGCAGTTGTCGTCCCATACCTGCCACACTATGGCCTGTATCTTGCCCGCGCTTTTAGCCACCCATAGCGTGGCAGCATTATTAGCTTTGCAGGCCTCCATTATCTGTTGTATGTATTTAAAGGTATACGGCAGCGCATGGCCCTTCTTCGTCAGTGTTTCCTTCTGGAATTTATACAAATCTTCCAGGTATTCTACAGAGTTGGTAATCTCTATTTCCTTCTCGGCCTGTTTTATGTTGCGTCGTGTGCTGTCCTTCATATTTGCCAGCAGCATTTCTTCATTTTCTTTAAGCTCTACCAAAAAAGTTTGATGCGCATGTGGCTTCAGCTTATATTTTTTAAACAAGCCCACCTGCTTCATGCCCGGCTGTATAGATAAATGCCATACCTGCGCCTCGGGCAGTTGCTTCATCAGCTCAGCCACAGTTTCATGCTCAAAATTATCCAGGTTACTTTCTTTAACATCACTGGGGAAAAACACATGTGGCCCCAGGTAGGGGGTCAGCATCGGGTTGCGCAGTAATGTTACACCTAGCTTTTTCTCTATCGGGTAAGCCCACGCACCTGTTACATGTTCTCCCTTTTTCGCAATAGCCACGTCCCAGTTAGCACACACCACATCCAGCCACCACGGTTGCATAAATAGCGGCACGCTTTTCTTCTCATTGCAGATCTTTATGTAAAGGTCTTTGTTGCTCATTTCTTGTTTCTTGCCGCCTGTACGCGGATCAATTAACCATTAACCATTTATAATTAACCATTATTTGAACTGCAGCACCTTCGCCGGTTGTATCCTGCGAATATACAATGCCGGCAGCCACATACAAAGCACACACAGCGCCAGTGTCACCACATCTATCAACCCCACCTGCCACCAGATTATCTTTACGGGCACATATCGCATAGAGTAGGATTCTTCAGGCAACTTCATAAACTTGTATTGTAGCTGCAGCCAGCAAAGGCTAAGGCCTAGTACATTACCCAGCAATATACCAGTAGCACCTATCAGCCCTGCTATTGCCAGGAATATATTTCTCGTTCCTTCAAAAGGCATACCCAGCGCTTTCAGCAAGCCTATCATAGTAGCGCGGTCCACCATCAGTATCACCAGCACTGCGCCCATGTTTATGATAGACACTATGGCCATTATCGCCAGCAATATAGTGCCGTTCATACCCTGCAGTTCCAGCCAGTCGAAGATAAATGCATAATTTTCTGCCGTAGTATACGACTCCATCGGCGGCGCTATCAGGTTATAATGAATATAGTTCGATACACTGTCTGAATACGCTACGTTGTCCAGGTCCACCTGGTATCCATTTATGCTATCGGCAGTCCAGTTATTGATGCGTTGCAAAAGGCGAATATCGCACACTCCAAAATACTTATCCACCTCCTCCATACCACTATGATATAGGCCGCACACTTTTACTCTCCGTATGCGTGGTATTCCATTCTCTATAAAGTCAAGCTGCACAGTATCGCCGGTCTCAATATTCAGCCGGTTCGCAGTAGTTTGCGACAGGATGATCTGTTTGGCATAACCCGAATCTCCATAGCTAATAGGGCTGCCTGATACGCTGATGCCGCTAAGAAAGTGGTAATCCCGGTCGACGCCTTTTAACTGCAGCCCTTCCATTTGCCCATGCGCCTGCACTATCACAGGCCGCACTACAAATGGCGATACTGCGGCTACATGTGGCAGCTTCTTCATTTTTCCGGCAAGCACAGCATCGTAGTAAATAGGCTCCTCGTAGCTCATAGCATTGCTTTTTGTTTCATCAAAAGGCAATACATGCACATGGCCCATAAAGCTGTATAACTTTTCCGTCACCGAATATTTAAAGCCGGTGACTATAGCCATAGCCACTATCATTACAGCTACGCTCAGCGCAGTAGCCACTACGGCCAGCTTTATAATAAATGAAGAAAACGTTCCTTTCTGCTTTACCAGGTAACGCCTTGCTATGAAAAAGGATAAGTTCATTCAGTGCAGCAAATAGTATTCAACCGCTAAAATACACATAACCCACGGGTTTTAGCCGTGGGTTATGATAACAAAAGTAATAGTCAATATTTATTACCCTATTCCTCCATCAGCAGCTTCATTAATTGTGTTATTTCGTCTGCCTTGTGGTCTTCCCTGCGGTAGCGGAAACACAGCGCCAGTTCTTCCATCATTTTGTAGATGATGCGCCTGGTGAGCATCGGGGTAAAATACATTTCCCGTTCGTGGGCATTGATCTTGCGCAGGTAAGTATCTACATCTGTTTGTGTATACACTACACCACTTATAGGATCTATGTAAAATTGTATCTGCTGTATACCATCCGGGTTCTGGCTGAAAAAGCTGTGCAATGTATCTATATACGCGAAGATAAATTGTCGCGGCACGTCTACTGCAAAAATGGGAATGTCAAGCAGTTCGCATAGCGCCAGGTACAGGATACCAATGGTGTAAGCATTTCCCTGCTTGCTTTCCAGCACCTGGTTGATGAAGAAGTATTTAGGCTCGCGCTCAGTAAGCTCATGCCCGTGCAGCTTGTAATAGTTATACAATATGCTGTTAAACACGTTGGCCTGCTCCAGCGGTGTCATGTAGTTATTCAGTTCCAGCCATATATTACGGCGCATCTGGTCGAACTGGGTAAGTATTGCCGGTATATTCAGGTCGGGGAATTGAAACCGGGCCACAAGTATAGCGCCGCGCAGCAACTCAGGCCGTTTTGCCTGGCTCCACTCTAAAAACTCCTGTTGCAGGTCGTGAAAATGCACGCGGTGTATCAGCAACTCTATACGCTCCTGTACCTCTTCATCTTCTGTCACCTCCCATAGCTGCTCCAGGTTAGGTATTATCTCCTTTCCATAATGCAGCAGCTTTGAGGCCACCGTATCATATACTTCGTTATCCGGATCGTCTATCAGGCGCAGAAGGGCTGTAATTTCTTTGTTTGACTGCATAGTTCGGCAATATTAGAATAGCTGAACCTGCCTTTTAAAAAACCGCAACATCCAGCTATTCTATTACACGTAAAATAAACAAAAAAATAAATCCGGCATCAAAATATAATCCACAATTGTGAAAAGTTACATCCGCATTACTTTGCCTTTCGCCGTGCTGTTTTTTTAGGAGGGTTGGCTTTCACGTCTTCTATAATCGCCTTCACCTCTTCTATAGTAAGATCAGCAGGTTTTTCTGCTTTTTCTTTTGGTATTTTGTAGTTGCGCAGTCCTTGTTTTATATATGCGCCATAAGGCCCTTTCAGTATCCTTATCTTTTCTTTTTCAAATACCTTTATTTCGCTTTCCGCCTTGGCTTTCCTTTTGTCTTCTATAAGTGGCGCCACTTCTTCAAGCGCTACGGTATAAGGGTCCATCTCTTTTTTCAGCGAATAAAACTGCGCCGCGTGCTGGGCATAAGGGCCAAAACGGCCTATGTTCACCACCACATCTTCATTCTCAAACTGGCCCAGGTTTCTAGGCAGCCTGAAGAGTTCCAATGCTTCTTCCAGCGTTATGGTCTCTATACTTTGATTGGTACGCAGCTTTGCAAACTTCGGTTTTTCCTCACCCTCTGCCACACCTATCTGCACCATTGGCCCAAAGCGGCCCAGGCGTGCCGTTACCGGCTTTCCGCTTATGGGGTCTGCACCCAGTTCACGCTCACCTTTTGCCCTGCCTGCATTTTCTATGGTATGCTCTACGATCTCGTGAAATGGCTTATAAAAGTCATCAAGCATCTTACTCCACAGTTGCCTGCCTTCTGCTATCTCATCAAATTCCGCTTCTATCTTCGCCGTAAAATCATAGTCCATTACTTTCCCGAAGTGCTCCCTCAGAAAATCTGTAACCACCATCCCAAGGTCGGTAGGGAATAGTTTATTCTTTTCCGCGCCTACATTTTCGCTGCTCGTTTCTTTTGCTATTTTATCCTGCTGCAGTGTAAGTATCTGGAATGAGCGTTTTACGCCTTCTTTTTCTCTTTTCTCCACATAGCCCCTTGCCTGCACTGTGCTGATAGTAGGCGCGTAAGTAGACGGACGCCCTATGCCCAGCTCTTCCAGTTTCTTCACCAGCGATGCCTCTGTATATCTTGGGGCAGGCCTTGTAAAGCGCTCTGTGGCTACCATACGCTGCATATCCAGCACCTGGCCGGCTACCAGTGGCGGCAACAACCCTTCTGCTTCTTCTTCGCCATCCTCATCATCATTTCCTTCGCTGTATACTTTCAAAAAGCCATCGAACCGCATTACTTCACCAGTCGCAGTCAGCGGGTCCGGTTGTTTAGATACGGTGATCTTTGCTATGGTACGCTCCAGTATTGCATCTGCCATCTGGCAAGCCATCGTTCGCTTCCATATCAGATCGTAAAGACGAGTAGTATCTGCATCTCCGGCTGAGGGCACGTTCATATCTGTCGGCCTGATGGCTTCGTGCGCTTCCTGTGCCGACTCGTTCTTTGTTTTATATACCCTATGCTGGTGATATTTATTCCCGTATTGGTTATTTATCGCATCCCGTATGCCATCTATAGCAGTTTCAGAAAGATTTACAGAATCGGTACGCATATAGGTTATATGCCCGTTCTCATATAATTTCTGTGCTATCAGCATGGTTTTTGATACCGAGTAGCCTAGTTTCCGGCTGGCCTCCTGCTGTAGCGTAGAGGTAGTAAACGGAGCCGATGGCGATTTTTTGCCGGGCTTCACCTGCACATCTTTCACAGTATAGGTAGATCCTATACACCGCTCCAGGTAGCTTTCAGCGCCTGCTGCATCATTTAGCTTATCAGGACCTTCTGCCTTAAAGGTTACTTTCTTTTTATTCAGGTCTTCAGCGCTGAAGAACGCATCTACCTTAAAGCTGCTCACCACATTGAAACGGTTTATATCGCGCTCACGCTCTACTATAAGCCTTACCGCTACCGATTGTACCCTGCCTGCCGACAGGTTATTGCGCATGCTCATTTTGCGCCACAGTACCGGCGACAGCTCAAAGCCCACAATACGGTCCAGTATACGCCTTGCTTGCTGGGCATTCACCAGGTCCATATTCACAAACCGCGGATTCTGCACGGCACGCTGGATAGCTGGTTTTGTAATTTCATGAAACACGATACGCTTGGTGGTATACGGGTCCAGGTCCAATACTTCGCACAAATGCCATGATATGGCTTCACCCTCACGGTCCTCATCCGTTGCCAGCCACACGTCATCCGATTTTTTTGCAAGCGACCTTAACTCCTTAACTACCTTTTGCTTATCGTCTGAGATTTTATAAGTTGGTTTATAGCCGTTTTTAAGGTCTATCCCCATGTCTTCCTTCTCCAGGTCACGTATATGCCCATAACACGACTTTACTTCGAAATCACTCCCCAAAATCTTCTCTATGGTCTTTGCCTTTGCAGGCGACTCCACTATCAACAAATGTTTTGCCATTCCTTTATTTTCATTTTTTATACCCGCCAAAATCGGGCCAAACGTGTGCAATAATAGAATATTGTTTCCAAAAAGAAAAAAGGGTAACGAAAATCGTTACCCTTTTTTAAGAAAATCAATTAAAATTAGTGAGCTACAACTACACGGCTGGTAGTACGCTGTCCGTTTGCCTGAACAGTATACATATATACTCCAGCTGCAAGATTTGCAGTATTAAATTCTGCTTTTGCCGCTTGGCCACCTATTGCATTAACAACTTGTGTATTCACTGTCTGGCCAGTAATATCTGTTAATGTTACAGTAACCTTGCCATCCCGGCCCATAGTGAACGGAACAGTAAAGTTTGTATTTGATGGGTTAGGGAAAGCTTCGCCAATGTTGTTTTCAACATTTATATTGGTCACTGCACTAGGCCAAAGGGTTATAGGGCCTGTATACATACGCAACGCAGGTACAAAATCGCTCTGCCCGGTTTGAACAGTAGTACCGAATGTTTGTCCGCCATCATTGCTAGACTGGCCTGCCTGGCCAAAATAACCAGGTGCATAACCTGTAGCATTTGGTGGGTTTGAAAAAGCAACCACAAGATCCTTGGTCAAACCGTTAGTCTGAATAACAGCAGCATAGCTGTTACCTGGAGTTAAAATGAATGGAGCAACACCGTTTGTCTGATCTATACGGAAATCGGCATAGCGGGCGGTAGTACTAGTGCTGAAAAGGCTTGCAGTAGGCGCTTTTGCAACAGATGAACCAAGATATGTCCAGGCAGCGCTGGCTTTGTCAGTAGAATATAACTGAACAGTCACAGTACCTGGGCCTGCAACACTAGCGCTTGAAAACATGACACCAAAACCTGATACAGTATCTGGAGTTGCACCACATGGAACATCAAACCGTGAGCCGGTATAGAATGCCTTATTACCTGCCATTTCATACACAAAGTACCCACTGGTAAACTCAATATTTCCAATGTTGTCCTGGAAAGTTGTATCTGTAACTGCAAAAGCAGTAGTATCGTTATCATTGCTTGCATCAGCATCACCTGCAACAGTTGCATTGTTAGCAACGAAGTAAGTGCCTGTAGATGCAGGCAGGAATCCGTCATAATCCACGAAAGAATCTATAGAGTTCTGTACGAGATCTGTGTACGAGATTGAGCTTGTGTAAGCAAAAGTAGTTGATCCGCTTTTGTAGATTTTTGAAGAAAGAGCAACGGTAGCTTCATCGCTTGAACCGTAGTTAGTTAACCTGGTTATCGGGTAAATGCTATCTACAAATGCAAGTGGTGTTGAGAATATAGAACCATCGTAAGCGCCTGTACTGGAAGTACAATGCGGCTCAAATACCCATGATTTTTCAATACCTACATCATGAGGGTCTTTAGGGCCAAGGCAAATATCGTCAATCGACCATGAATAGCCGCCACCCGGATTCTCACACGCATATACAAAACGGATAAGAACAGCTGGTTTTAAAGCCGCTGCAGCGCTAATATCTATATGTACTGTCTGTGGATTTAAAGTACCATCGTTGTCGCTAAGATCATCATTAACAGGTATAGGATATACTGTCCATGTGCTGCCGGCGTTGCTACTAACCCATACGCGTGTAGAATCACGGAATTTAGCAAATACTTCTTGGAATGAAAGACGCACTGTAGCTAAACCAGAACAGTTGTAAGAAGGAGATTGCAGGTAGCCCGCTGGTGTAAGCGTTCCTGTTGGCCCGCCCGCCAATGAGTCTGAGTTAAATATCATCCAGCCATTTGATGCAGTGGAAGAAGCTAATGCGGGAAGAATTGGCGCCCCACCTGCAGCACCGCCTGATGCTGTATTTGCCCAATGCCATGTTCCAGGCCCTGAAGTTGCTACAGCCGTCCATCCTGTAGGCATTGTAGCATAAGTACCTGAGTGAAAATCTTCAGAAATAGTACAAGTACTGGTAGTTCTTGCTGCAGAATGAGCCCTGGCAAAATTGTGGCCGGAAGGAGTAGATATAACCCCTGTCTTTGGGGTAACCTGGCTCGTTGAGCCACTACCTGCAGAGACAAACCTGGCATTCTGTGCGCCTGCCGACATAGTTATGGCACCCGCAACCAAGAGTAAAAGTGATTTTTTCATAATTATTTTTTTGTGTCTTTTTAATTAAATATTAAGTGATAAAGATAATTGGTATTATTGACTAAGAAAAAAAAATCAGTACTTTTTTTTCTATCCTCGCGTATCCGCTATAAAAGGCTGTTAAACTTCAAAAAGTAAGCAGATAATTTACACCATGTTAATTTTACGGAGGAAGA
Organism: Bacteroidota bacterium; assembly: GCA_013285595.1. Lineage (GTDB taxonomy): Bacteria > Bacteroidota > Bacteroidia > Chitinophagales > Chitinophagaceae > Nemorincola. The sequence continues at coordinate 5,983 of JABDHF010000040.1, read as the reverse complement.
TTGTGTAATGCCGGCAGAAAGTTTACTAGGCTTTTCATAGTATTTAGCTTTATAAAGCTATTAACCTCAACAATGGTGCCAAATAAACATAAGAAAGGGGGATATTTCTTTTCATACTCCCTTAAAAAAGCGGGTTTCACCCCACCATATCATAAATGGCATTTCTGACATGCAGTATTGAACTTCTGATTAATTTCCACTTTTCCACGCCTTCCCCAGCTAAATTATAACGCATAAGTTTACCTTTGCAGCTTTATTATATTTATGCTTCCTGAGTTTGAGAATACACAAATAGCTTTTGAATACCGCAGTAATAAAGAATTAAAGCGCGCACGGTTCCTGTTTTCTTCCATGGGTTCCCCCACCCTTACCAAAATAGGGATGAAGATGACAAAGCTGGCTATAAACCTGAACCTACCTGTAAAGGGCATCATAAAGCACACTTTGTTCGATCAGTTTTGTGGCGGTGAAACTATGGATGAGGCCGGCCAAACCGCAGCTATGCTGGGCAAGTATGGCATTGGCACCATTCTCGACTACGGCGTAGAGGGTAAGGAAAGCGAAGAAGACTTTGACAAAGCAGTGCCAGAATTTATAAAGGCGATACACTACGCCGCCGCCAGTAAAAATATCCCGTTCATCAGTATAAAGATCACCGGCTTTGCCCACTTTGCACTGCTGGAAAAGATACATGCCGGAGAAACACTGACAGAAAGCGAAACTGCTGCATGGAAAAGAGTGCGCAACCGCATAGACCAGATATGCAAGGCTGCTGCAGACGACAATATAATGGTATTGGTAGACGCTGAAGAAAGCTGGATACAAATACCGGTAGATGAACTCACCAATACCATGATGGAACGGTATAATAAACAGAAAGTAGTAGTATATAATACCTTCCAGCTTTACTGCCACGATCGCTTTGAATTTTTGAAAAAGTCATACGAGGTGGCCACTTCAAGAGGCTACTTGCTAGGTGCAAAACTAGTACGCGGAGCCTATATGGAAAAAGAACGTGCGCGCGCTGCAGAAAAGGGCTATACCTCCCCGATACAACCCAACAAACAAGCTACAGATAAAGACTATGACGAGGCCGCCCTCTTTTGCCTGCAGCGCCTGGATGGGCTCGCCTTGTTTGTAGGCACACACAATGAGGCAAGCTGCCTGAAAGTAGCAAAATACATGACCGATCATAACATACCCGCTAATACTGATAAGGTGTTTTTCTCACAGCTCTACGGCATGAGCGACAACATCTCTTTCAACCTTGCGCATGAGCATTACCATGTAGCTAAGTACCTGCCTTACGGCCCGGTAAAAGATGTGCTTCCCTACCTCATGCGCCGGGCACAGGAGAATACCTCTGTTGCAGGGCAAACAGGCCGCGAGCTGTCACTAATAAATAAAGAGATAAAGCGCCGGCATTTATAGCGCCCATGAGGGATACGTAAAATCCTGTGTGGTAGTATTTATGGTCACGGTATCTATATCGCTGCTATGCTGTATGGTCCATCCCCTTCCCCCTTCTACCGTAGGCGGCACGTAAGGATAGTGTATACCTTCTCCAAAAAAATAATAATTGCCGGTAGTAAGCCCTGAAAAAATAACCTGGTGGTTGGCCGCCACTCTTGCAGAATCATCATACACCCCATCGGAAGGAGCATTAGTGGCGCCATACTTTATATATATTATGGCCGTATCTACCAGGGTTACATGTGCTACCCTCGCTATTATAGTCGCATTACCACCTTTGCCTCCACCAGGCACTATCACGTCGTTATGCTTCGGCTTACAGCTTGCAGCCAATAGCAGACCACTAATAAGTATATAAAACACAACAGATCTCATCATATCAAAATTAATCTTTTTTCTCCTTATTGCGCTTATTAAAAAAGAAGTACCGCTGCACCCCTATGTAGTATAAAGGGTACTCATGAATATAAGACTTGTTGATCAACGGGAAGCCCATAGAAATATCTATACGCGTGGTAGAGCGGATAATATACTGCAGTCCGGGGTTAACATCTATATAATTGCCAGCCTTGAGGATGGCTATATTATTAGATATATGGTCAGTAACTACTCCATCCTGCTGGGTAATATCGGCAGCATTGTATGATTTACCCAGGAACTCAAGGTAAATGTTCAGGTTAGACTGTTTATAACTTTTATAATGCTGCGGCAGCAACAGGTAGCCAAAAGCAAGGCTATAATTAACTGCATTGCCATAAACAATAGTAGTAGGCCAGGTACCGCCGTAAATATCTATGGCGTCCCCTTTATATTGCTCAGGTATAATATACCCTACGGTAGCTGTGGCAGCAAAGTGAGATTTTAAATAAGTAGTAATAACCCCTGCGCCAAACCCAGAATTATGCGTAAGTAGCTCCACCTCAGCAAGATGGGATGCTATCCGCGTTTTAGAGACTTCGGCATAAGCCGCCATCCTGAAGTGGCTGTTCTGTCCGTCTGATGAGAAAAAACGGTATTGTGCATACACATCCACCCCATTAAAAATATAAGGATTTGGCACAGCAGCAGGTGTACTAGCCGATGCTGCCGCGCCACCGGAATGGTTGTGTGAGATAAAGTCGTATGGCAGGTTGAGTGAATGATAATCCGCCGCTACGCCCGACAAAATAATACTCAGCTTAGGGGTAATACCATACATCATCTTCAGCACAGATATCTTACGTACAAGCCCCGATTCACTATAGCTCTCATCAAATAATCTGACACCCAAAGCTCCCTTGGGAATAGTGCTGGCCGGCTGTGTAAGATTGTATAATTCCTGTGCTGGTGAACAAAGCGATGAAGCAATGAAGAGTAAAAGAAAAAGTATCTTTTGCATAAGAGGCAGCACAGATAGTAAAATTAGGCAATAATGTGGTTTTAATGTAATTTTACTTGGCTGAATTAATAGCCCAAAACCTGCTCTGAAAAAGTTTATCGCCATAGTAGCCTGCATAGGCATCTTGCTGCAGACCTTTAGCCAGGTGGTGATAGTGGCTGAGTATTACGCACAGAAAGAGTACATCGCTAAAAATCTTTGCGAGAACCGGGATAAACCCATGATGCACTGTGATGGTAAATGCTGCCTGAAAAAGAAGCTGGCAAAGGAAGGCAATAACCAGGCCCCATCGCCGAAAAACCAGAAAGAAACGCAGTTCACCCTCTTTTACAGCAACAATAAATACGAGTTGCCCAACCATATATTTGCTGGCATCACCGATCGTTTTTTTAACCGCAATGATCTCAGGACTGCTTCTTTCTCCCCCTCAGTTTTCCACCCCCCTTCCGCTTAGTGTTTTGCATCGAAATTACTTTACCCGCCAGCAATAGTGGGATATTTATTATTTCATAAATAATTGTGTGCTGCCATAGCAATGGCTGTGCTTTTCAACACATTTATTCAAAACACTAAACACATGAAATTCCTTATATTGATCACTGCTTTTATAGCAGGGCTCGGCTATAATGCCAGGGCTTGCGAGCTATGCGGTTGCTCTGCCAGCAGCCAGTACCTGGGCATACTGCCCGAGTTTTACAAACAGTTCATCGGTGTGCAATACCAGTACACCAGCTTCACCGCCAAACAACCGTCGCTCATGGACCCTAGCGACAATGAGAGCGCTTATGAATTCAACAGCACTTACCAGGTATGGGGCCGGTATTACATAGGCAACAAGGTGCAGCTGTTTGGCTTCTTACCTTACCACATGAATACAGGCGCTGATGGTGGCACCGCCATCAAAACAAATGGCATAGGCGATGCCTCAGTACTTGGCAATATAGTTGTCTTCAGGCGCGATGCAGACACAGCAGTATGGAAACAAACATTGCTGGCCGGCGGTGGCGTAAAATTGCCAACAGGTAAGTATACCGGAGTTACCACACTCGACGAGCAGGGCCTGCCCAACGTGCAGGCTGGCACAGGCTCCTGGGATTTCATAGTTAATGCCAACTACACCATCAGGTATCAAAAAGTAGGCCTTAATGCAGATGCCTCTTATACAATGACCACTGCCAATAAAGTAGACTATAAATACGGCAACAGGCTCAATACCGGACTGCTCGCTTTCTACTGGTGGCAGAAAAACAATGTATCGTTGCTGCCACAGGCAGGTGTACGGTATGAATATACCCTGCACGACTACGATAACTATGAGCATAAATGGCTGAACGAAAGCAGCGGCGGCAACATAGTTTTTGCTACTGCGGGCGTACAGGCTTACATAAAGCGCTATGGCGCCAAAGTAATGTACAGCATACCTGTATCGCAGCATTATGCCAATGGCGACGTGACCGTACAGCCTCGCCTGGAAACAAGTTTATTTTTTCTTTTCTAAACCACCACACTCATGAATAAGTATATCAAAAGCCTTGTGGCTTTTGCATTGGGTGCCTGCGTATTGTCTTGCCAGAAAAAAGACAATACCCCGGTAGACCTCTCAAAAGTCACCGTAGCATTCATATCCCCCACACAAGGGCAAACATATCACCAGGGAGACACTATAAATATTAATACAAACGTAGCTTACATAGGCGAAATAGCTGGGATAGGCCTGCAAATCATAGACTCAGCAACAGATAGCACCCTATTCGAAGCTGACCAGGACACACATACAGACCACTTCAACTTCTCCAGCTCATGGGTCGACGACTACCCTACAGCCACCACCCTGCAAGTAAAAATACTGGTATTCGTATCTAATAATACAGCAGTACCGGCAGAGCGCTCGGTATATATTAAAACGCAGCCTTGAAAATTTCCGAACACAGCTTTGACAACTTTTTAAAAGTTGTCAAAGCTTATTAAACATAAACGAACACACACGTAACATCTCCCTCCCCTTTGGGGAGGGTCGGAGAGAGGTCATTATATCGACACATGATACACCCTGCCCGTAGCAGCGCCGCACTTACTATCCATAAGTGGCTCTACCTTCTTGAATTCATTTTTAGGCAGGTATTTTTTACCCAGGAACTTTAGGCGTACCACACCCCTCAGCGGGTCTTTAGGCGTTTGGATAAACACGTATTGATCACCCTTATAGTTAAAGCATTGGCCACCTGTAGCTATACTGTTATCTACCGCAAGATCGGCCTGCAGGTACCTTACCGAAAAACCGGCATTTACCACCGCCTGTGCCACCTTGTCCATATCCGCTTTCTTGTCCTTTTTCAGAATTATCTTTCCCTCGGTATGCTCCAGGTTCATTTGCACGTCCGATACAAAATCCAGCTTACGTATACTCATCTCCACAGTACGGGAACACTGTGAGCAGGTAAGCCCATTCACACCAATGTATACCGACTGAAACTGTGCATTGGCATTAAATACACCACAGCTAAGCAGGGCAATAAACAGTACAGTTGCAATGTGTAGGGGTTTCATGTCTTCAAAATTAAGGCAGAATGCTGTTAAAAATATTAAAAGTTAATCATTAGACGGCCGTAAGCCAGTAAAGTTACATGAGCGCTTGGTTCTGTTCCTTCAGCGCCTCATACAATTTTATCACCTCCACAGCTTCTTTCACATCATGCACCCTGAGTATGTTTGCACCCTGTTGCAACGCTACCATATTAAGTGCCGTTGTACCGTTAAGTGCATGAGGCGGGTTCACCTTCAGCACCTTGCAGATCATAGATTTCCGCGATAGCCCTGCCAATATAGGTTTCCCCAGCTCTTTAAATTTACTCATTCCGCCGAGCAATTGAAAATTATGCACCACGGTCTTACCAAAACCAAAACCCGGGTCTACGATCACCTCTCCCACACCTGCCTGCTCACAGTCTTCACATACAGTCCTTAAATAACCATACACCTCTTTTACCACATCATCGTACTGCGGGTCTTCCTGCATAGTCTTTGGTGTACCTTGCATGTGCATAGCTATATATGGCACATTTAATTCAGCCACAGTTTGCAGCATGTCTTTGTCAAACCGGCCACTGCTCACATCATTTACAATAGCCACAC
>JABDHF010000039.1 GCA_013285595.1 Bacteroidota bacterium | reverse complement strand
GATAAATGCAATGTTAGTACCGGGAAAGTACTTGACATAGGCACCGGAACAGGTGAGCAAGCAATCTTTCTGGCACAAAAAGGTTTTGAGGTAACTGCTACCGACGTATCAATCACAGCGCTGGAAGATGCGCGAAAAAGGGCTTTAGCGCATGAAGCCAATGTCACATTTGTCGAAGACAACATTTTAAATACCAAACTTGCCTGCTCCTTTGGGTTGATCATCGATAGGGGATGCTTTACCATATTGCCTGCTATGTATAAGAGCGAGTATTCTTCTGTGGTAGGCAAATTGCTCGCTATAAACGGGTGGTTTTTTATTAAAGTTGATAAGAAGAAAAGCGGCAGCCTGGAGGTGTTTACTGAAGATAAACGGTTTAAGACCTTTGCCCTATATGAGTCGAGCTATCCATGTACCAATGATAAGATCATTCCTGCTGTGGTATTAATTACGCAAAAGATCCAGTGAAGTACGGGCGCTTTTTACAAACGTTACAGTACAACATTTCGTGTGGCATCGTTAATGACGTGTTTAGCGTTTATATTTGTTTGACGATCGTGTCCCGAAATGAGCGTGCCGATGAAATACAACGAATTCAAGGTTTTTAGGAAGGATCTTTACCGGACAGTGCTGCTTATCTGGGATTCAGGTAAGGCATTATCTGTAGTCAATGTTTTCCTATTGTTGCTTCAGGCGGTTTTGCCCGTCGCATCGCTGTATTTTATTAAGGTGCTGCTGGAATTGTTGGTTCGTGCTGACAGGCCCGGTTTTGACAAGATACTGCCCGCTATACTTGGGTTTTCCATCGTACAGTTCCTGTTAGCAGTTGCTATACAGTTTACCATTTATATCAATACCATACAGTTGCAGCGGCTGACCAACTATTTGTCAGAACAGGTTTTTGAAAAGGCTGTTGAAGTAGACCTTGAATATTATGAGAACCCTGAGTATCATGATACGCTGCATATGGCGCAACAACAGTCTATTCACCAGGCGCCTGTGTTCTTAAACAATATCAATGCCCTTATCCTCAACAGTCTTTCGCTGCTGCTGCTGATAGGGTTCTTTTTTAAGCTGCAATGGTTTTATGCGGTCATATTTGTAGCAGTATCCATACCCCTTGCCTGTATCAAATGGTATTATGGTTACCGGCTGTTTAAGCTGGATAAAAAGTATGTGTCTATGGAGCGGGAGACCAACTACTATCACCAGGTGCTTACCGGAGTTACGTTTGCTAAAGAGGTCAGGTCGTTTGGCATTGGTAGTTCTTTTATAGAGAAGTATAAAACTATCAGGGATATTATTTATAAGGAGAAACAGGGCATCAATAAGAAGTTTACGGTGTATAGCCTTATAGCGCAGGCTATAGAGGTGATAGTAATGGTGGCCATTTTTGTGGCGCTGGCAAAGAATGCGTGGCTAGGCATTATCACTGTGGGGGTGTTTATCATTTACCTGCAGGGCTTCCAGCGGCTGCAGGCGGCATCTAAGAACTTCCTGCAGTCGCTGGTGCAGATATTTCAGCAGCGGCTTTTTTTGAAAGACATCTTCGCGTTCTTTGATATTGCACATAACGGTAAAGAGGGTAGCTCTTCGTTTCCTGCTGCGGGTAAGGGATTAGTGGCTGAGCACCTGTCGTTCACTTATCCGCATACTGGTAAGCAGGTGCTGCACGATGTTTCTATTAGTTGCCCTGAGGGCGGTATCATTGCTATTGTGGGTGAGAATGGTTCGGGCAAGTCTACGCTGGTAAAGCTGCTGGCAAAGATGTATGCCGTACAATCGGGGAGTATAAGGGTGGGGGACGCGGATATCAGGGATATAGCTGATGAGGAATATAGAAAGCAGTCGATCTTCCTGTTCCAGGATTTTGAGAAGTTCTTTCTTACAGTGGAAGAGAATATAGCGCTGGCAAAGGATGGGGTTGTAAATACGGATGATGTGCGGGATGCGGCCCGTGTGGCCGGTATAGAGGAGTTCGTTAAAGGGCTGCATGCTGGCTACCAGACACGGCTGGGGCGCATATTTAATGGCGGTGCGCAGCTTAGTGGTGGGCAATGGCAGAAGCTGGCCCTGGCCCGGACCTTCTATAAAAATGCCCGGCTTATAGTGCTGGACGAGCCTACAAGCAGCATTGATGCCATTGCCGAATATGAGATATTTGAAAACCTGAAGCAGTATGCCCAAGACCGGATGGTGATACTGATATCTCACAGGTTGTACAACCTGAGGCTGGCCAACATTATTTACGTAATGAAAGATGGCGCTGTTGCTGAAAAGGGTAGCTTTGAGGAGTTGATAGCGAGGGATGGTATTTTCAGGGAGATGTATAATAAGCAAAAGCTATGATGATCATACGGGAGCTGGAAAAAGGTAACATCCCCGAGGTAGTGGCGCTGCTGCTGATATGCAGGGCATTTTTAGGTACTGCAACAGCTGAAGACCTTACCGGTTACCTGGAAAGCAACAAGGTAGACTGGAAGCTGTTTTACGATATAGTGCGCGCGCATAAAATACGGCCTGTGGTAAATAAGGTGTTTTCCGAGATAAAGATAAATGCAGAGGTAAGTGGCCGACTCCAGGCCGACTGTATGCAGATAACCCTCAGTAATTTTGAGCATTACCGGGAGTTGCTGCGGCTTAGTGAGCTGTTTCAACGTGCGGGTATTACCGCGGTGCCATATAAGGGCGCTTTGTTCAGCCTGCAGTTTTATAATGATATTAACCTGCGGGAGTTTTCTGACCTGGACTTTCTTATTTATCCGCGAGTGGAGGATGTTCATGCCATACGGAAGGTAATGGAAGATGCGGGATATGCCATAGGGTTTGAGGCGCCTGAGGAGTTCCAGGAGTTTTATATCAGCCATATACGGGAGTTCAAGTTCCTGATGTTTGTGAATGGCAAACGGAGGTTTTTGGCGGAGTTTCACTCGCTGCTGAATGACCCGGTGTTTGAGACTGCCATACCCATAGCCAATGAGTATTTGTTTACCGACCTGAAAGAAGAGGTGCTGAGTGGCAACAAGGTGCAACTGCTGTCGCCGACGAAGCACTTTATAGCCATGCTGTCGCACCATGGGATACGGGAGCAATGGACCTCACTGAAGAATGTGATGGACCTGGCCATAGTGCTCAAAGATGGCGCGATGGTAGACTGGAACTATGTGTGGGAGTGCAGCCATACTTATAAGTTTAGCAGGGTGCTGTCGATAGGGGTGGATATGGCGGATGCGCTGCTGGGCGTGCAGATGGATATGCCTTATAAAAAGGCAGGCTCTATAACCCCGTGGCTCAGGAAGCTGTTTGTGAGGCACCAATATACCGTTGACCGCACCTGGCGGAACAACTTTGGTTTAAAGCTGCGGTCTAAAGACAGCGCTGGTGATAAGTACCGGATGATAACCCGGCACATCGGCTACCTGGCTACTCCTTCTATTCTTGATTATAAGTTTGTAAGGCTACCCAAGCCTTTGTTTTTCCTGTATGTGTTTGTGAAGCCGATCAGGATGATGAGGGGTGGTTGATTGGTTGATTAGTTAATTGGTTGATTAGTCGTAGCGTGTACTTATTATTAAAATATTTTATGTTTATTTGAAGCCCTTTCCTGGCGTGGCTTTGAGGCCGATTGTTGGGGAGGAGAAAGCATGTTTTCATTGTCTGAACCGGAATTTATAGAATTAAAGAATTTTTGGAAAAGGGCGCGAGAAGAGCGCTGTTTATTTGCTGATGTTTGGTAAATGTTGCAAAAGCGCAGAACCTTTACAGTAGCGGATTTGAGATTGATTATTGGGGAGGAGTGCGCTATATTTTCATTGTGTTTGGGTACTACGGAATTGATTGGTTGAGTAGTTGATCTTGTTGGTGATTCGTAGCGATAAGTTGTTACTGCGTGAAAATATAAGGCCTTGCCTGGAGTGGATTTGAGGTCGATTATTGGGGAGGAGTGAGCTATGTTTTCATTGGGTTTTGGTGCTACGAAAAGTGGTGGGTACTCTTGCGGTAAGAGGCTGCTTGTGGATAGATAGTAATGGCTCATTTTGAAAGGCATTTTTTAGGGAAAAGGTACGGTGTTTGAATATGAGTCCGAACTAGGATTTTTGGGATTAAAGAATTTTTAGAATTTGGTAACTTCTATAGACAAATTATCTTGGTACAGTTTGTATAGCAGTATGATAACTAATTGTGCGCTGTGCCCAAAAAACAATCGAAGGCTACTTTTTACTGTGGAACTAGCAATGTGGTGTTGCCTGTACCTAATAAAAGCCATTTTCCACCTGAATACCAGGAGCGGAGCAGGCTGTGCTACTATGCTTCCTTGTTTAACTCGGTAGAAATAAACAGCTCGTTTTACAAGATACCTATGGCGCGCACTGTAGATCGGTGGGCAAATGATGTGCCGGAACACTTCCGGTTCACCTACAAGCTGTGGCGTGGTATTACCCATGAAAAAGAGCTGGTATATAACCCGGCAGATGTACACCGCTTTTTTACGGCTATAAATGCCACGGGCAATAAAAAGGGTTGTGTGCTGATACAGTTTCCTGCGAGTATAAGATTTTCTTTGTTCCACAAGGTGCGTGGCCTGCTAGATGATATTGTAGCTACTGATGGTGCAGGGGACTGGAAACTGGCGTTGGAGTTTAGAGATAAGTCGTGGTATAATGATAAGGTGTACCAGCTGCTGGAAGTTTATAAAGCAGGTGTAGTGGTGCACGATATGCCAAAATCTGCCACGCCGCTTATAGATATGGAGTGCGATTTTGTGTACTTGCGTTTTCATGGAGAAAAAGGCGATTATCGCGGCAGCTATGAGGCTGATTTTTTACATGAATATGCTGGCTATGTAAAAGATTGGCTACGCGAGAAGAAAACGGTATTTGCTTATTTTAATAATACTATGGGGCAGGCCGTGGGTAATGCTATGATGCTGAGGGATGGAGTGTGAACTAAGATTTTTCGGATTAGAAGATTTAAGGATGTGCGAGTACGTGTGGATGGCAAAAAGTTGATAATTTTATGGTGGATAATTCGTAAATTACAGTGTCTCAAAGATTGTAGTTATGGGGTTTATCAAGGAGCCGGAAAATGTAGATTTCTCCATGAGATCAACACCTTGGACCGAAGAAGAACTGAAAGAACTTAGTGAGTTTATACGGAAAAGTAAGGCTGCTTATTTGGCGCGGGAGAAAAGAAGAGTGGGAAAAAAGGCGACGAAGGCTGTTGTGGCGGCTAAGTAGTAAACTAGATTTACCTACTGTGATTAAGTGGATGCGGATGACAAAAATTTTTACGTAAAGCATTTATTCAATCTTCTTCAGAAGGTAACGTGCTTCTTTTCCATTCACCACCTATTTTAGTTCTGTCCGCAGCCTTCCCATAATCAAGGTTGAAAATGTCATTGAGTGAATTGTCTTTCAAAACCATTTGTTCCAAGGCAACGATTTTCATGTCACTAGGCATTTGATCGCCGGTTAAAAATTGCCAATCGCCATCCTCATCATGTACCACTCTTAAAATAGGCTTATTTTCCTCTAGCCATTGGCGGGTCGTAAAAATTCCTAAATTTTTCGCTTCTCTGAATTTGAACCGTGCATTTCTGTCCAGTAATGGTTGTCGGTAGAGAAATTCTTCCTGGTAATTTTCTTCCCATGGAAATTTATTATTCCGGTCTGTCCAAACTAATTGCATTGCGGGAAACTCGGCATTTTTGTTAAACCATATTGCATATCCAAAATAATCTTTAATATTTCTCCTATCTACCGGAATTAATTTAACATCGCTATTTTCAAAAATATCAGAATAGTTAACATTAGGCTCATAAGGCTTGCCTTTCTTAATAGCATCTCCCAAATCGTTCAAAACAAGGTGCAGCGTTTTAACAGTTAAACCAAATGCAATAATCTCAGGATGGCTATAGGTTTTCCATAAACCAATTGTGTATGCGAAAGAAGGAAGGTAAGCTATCGCTTCAATCATTACCACTGACCAGCCATAAGTATTAACGTCTTCAATTATTTTATTATCTGCTTTATCACAATCATGCTGTGGTTCAACGCTCATGGCTATTTCTTTTGATAATAAAGATATCAAAAGTGTTTGTCTTGTTAGGTATATGCTAAGCTGAACCTTTGTTTCATTTGACATGCGAATTAATAATTAATATTATGTAGTTTGCTGCCGCAATAAGGAGGGCAGTTCCCTTGATGTTACCAATTGCTTATGCTCAGGGGATTTCTTCACTTCGTTTGCTGCGCTGCACTGCGTTTCGAAATGACGGCTTGATTGGGCTTGCTCGTGCTTTGTAGTTTGCTGCCGCAATAAGGAAGGCAGTTCCCTGATGTTGCCAATTGCTACTTCTCAGGGGATTTCTTCACTTCGTTTGCTGCGCTGCACTTCGTTGCGAAATGACGGTGCTATGGGGCAGTAGCGAGCGGGACGTACAAGGGTGCGACGCAACGGATGTTTAATAGTAGCGACTGGGTTAAGTGCCTAAAGTATTTTCTTCTCTTATTTTGTTTCGCCTTGATTTAGCTTATTGCATGGGTTCAGCGCCCTTGGACAGGGATCAGGTTGACATTGCTATTGGGCTTCTTGCGGGAGTATAGATCCTTCGTTCCTCAGGATGACAAGCGCGGGGTAGTGTTGTTTTGAGGATATTTATACCCCGTTTAACATATCTTTATACTCCTTTCATCTTTTCCTCCTGTTTTTTCGGTACTTTTGCAGATTGCCTTTTTTGAACTGGAGACCGGATAAATGTCGTTACCCTCATTACTCAGATACGTATACAACCATGGCACCGAAGAGGTGATAAAACGTGGTAAAAAGATTTTTTATACATCAGGTGTTCAAATGCTGGATGTGGACCACTTGCTGGAGCAGGTACGCTTTCGTGTGCGTAACGACCTGTACCAGAATTATTATACGGTCACCATCAACAAGTATCTGCAGCCCAGCGAAATATCTGTAAGGTGCCAGTGCCCTTATAACCTGGGGGAGATATGCCGGCACGAGGTGGCGGCGCTTTTTCAGCTGAATGATATACTGCAGAGCGGCTTTTTTGAGAATACGAATATTACGTATGACCAGAAGCATACCGTGGTGCGGATGCGGCAGATAAATAAACAGATGCTGCAAATATTTACTGCAGCTGATTCGCTGGAAAAAGCGGAGCGCATAGCTAATGGCAGCAGGGCGGTGATAACGGTGAATAAAAATGACCGTATAGAGGCTGATGTGCCGGATGAGGATGGCAAGAATTACCACGTAACTATAAAGCAGAACGAAGAGCGTTACTTTGATACATCGTGCGGGTGTGGTGAAAAAAGCCATCCGCTGTGTGTGCATAAGGCGGCGCTGTTTATGCAGGTGGTGAAGGTATATGGGGCACAGCACTTCCAGTCGATGCAGAACTGGGACGTGCAGAAAAATAAACTACTGGAACAATATGGTTATAGCCTGAGCGATGACCTGACCAATAAATTTACGTTTACCTACGAGAACAATAAACCGTTTTTGCGCGTGCTGGACCCTTCTATTAAAAAGATAGAGTCGAAACAGCCGGTGAAGGCTGCTGAGGTGGTGGAAACGATAGTAGCCCCGGCGGAAGAAAAGCGGCTGGGAATAGTGCTGGATACGAGTGTAGCTACCTTCCCGTTTGTGGATGTGCTGCTTATTGCCGGCACTGCAGACGATGACGAGCGCAACCTTACTGGGAGCATTGAAAAACTGGAGCTGAGCCAATACATAAACCCTACGCATTACCGCCATGACGAGCGTGATATGCTGCCGGTGATCAGGAAATTTTTGAAGGAAGAGCTATTAAAATTCCTGAAGAAGAACCTGCCGTTTGGCGATTTTCTGCACGACTACGATACTATACTGAAAGATGTGCCTGCCGGGGAAGTGCAGGAGCAGGTATGGGAGTATTTGCTGCCGAAGTACCAGAAGTTACTGGATAGGTATTCGGCTTATCCGTTCCTGTATATAAAGAAGAAGGGTAAAGCGCTATCGTCTACGAGCTTGCAGGCTATAGAGTTTTCGGACAAGCCTGTGCATCCGCAGCTTATAGTGAAAAATGAAGGGAAACAATACAGCGTGACGCTGGAATGGATAATAGATAACAATACCATAGCCCATAAAGAAGTGACCCTGCTTAACTCCGCACTGATAGTGCATGATAACAGGGTGTATTCTGTGGGTAGCTTATATGAAGTGAAACTGTCGGAAGAGTTTCTCCCTGATGGGAAGATGATGATACCGGCGGCCAAGTGGCATGATTTCCTGGCCGATAAATTAATGACGTGGAGCAAGGAAGTGCATGTGCATTTCTCTGAAGAACTGATAGAGCATGTGACGCAGGCGAAGCCGGGGTTACGGCTGTACCTGAATGAGCGCGACCAGGTGCTGGTATTGCAACCGGCGTACGAGTATAATGGCGTGGAAATAAAGCCAGGCTTTTTTGGCGATGTGATACTGCCGCATGATGGTATCGTGAAGATCCTGAAGCGGAATGAAAAGGCGGAGACAGAATATTTAGATCTGTTGCAAACGCTGCATACGGATATACAATTTAATAAGAAAGAACAGTTTTTTCATCTGCCTGCAACCGCTGTGCTTGCCAATAACTGGTTTTACCGGTTTACAGAGCTAATGCGGGAATGGGGTGTGGATATGCGCGGCTTTGACGGGTTGAAGAACCTGCGGGTAAATGTGCACAAGCCTGAAACGCAGGTGCAGGTGAGCAGTGGCATAGACTGGTTTGATGCTTCTGTGGAGCTGAAGTTTGGGGAGCAGGTAGTGTCGATCATTGAGGTGAAGAAGGCACTGGCGCAACGCCAGAACTTTGTGAAACTAGGCGATGGATCTATAGGCTTGCTGCCGGAAGAATGGCTGAAGAAATATACCCTGCTCCTGAAAATGGGAGAGACAAAGGGCAATAAACTGCGGCTGAAGAAATACCACTTCAGCGTGCTTGATGAGCTGCTTAATGAGATAGACCAGGATGCGCTGCAGGAAGAGCTGGAAGTGAAGAAAGAGAAGCTGGAACACATACTCACCAATGATTATAGCCTGCTGGAGCCGCCCGAGCATCTGACGGCTACGCTGAGGCCCTACCAGCTCGCAGGGTTTCAATGGCTGATGTTTTTGAGCGAGGCAGGGTGGGGCGGTATACTGGCTGATGACATGGGCCTTGGTAAAACGGTGCAGACACTGGCATTTTTTCAGCATTATAAGAATGCCCATAAAGATGTGAAATTTATGGTAGTGTGCCCTACCACGCTGATGTATAACTGGGAGAATGAGATCAAGAAATTCACGCCGGAGCTGACGCACGTGATACACCACGGGCCTAAGCGGAATGTGAACCCTGGCGCTTACGACAAGTTTGATATTATCATTACCACGTACGGCACCATGCGTAGCGATATAAAGGCATTTAAAGAGATACCTTTTGACTACGTGGTGCTGGATGAGTCGCAATCGATAAAGAACCCGCAGTCGCAGGTGGCTAAGGCGTCGCTGCTGCTGAATAGTAAGAACAGGCTGGCGCTGAGCGGTACGCCTGTGCAGAACAATACGTTTGACCTGTATGCCCAGATGAACTTCCTGAACCCCGGTATGCTGGGCAGCCGGGAGTTTTTCATGAGCGAGTTTGCGACGCCGATAGATAAATTCAGGGAAGATGAGGTGAAGCAGCAGCTGAGGAAGCTGACACACCCCTTCCTGCTACGCCGTACTAAAGAACAAGTGGCAAAGGACCTGCCTGAAAAGACAGAGACCATACTCTACTGCGAAATGGGTGCGGAGCAACGTAAGATATACGAGGCTTACCGCAACATATACCGTTCGCAGATACTGGGCATGATAGAAGAGAAGGGCATAGAGCGCTCGCAGATGCACATATTGCAAGGGCTTACCAAGCTACGGCAGATATGCGACTCGCCGGCCATTATGAACGAGGAAGAACGCTTCCATAACTACTCTATAAAGCTGGATGAACTGTCTCGCGAGATAACGGAGAATGTAGGCGACCATAAGGTGCTTGTGTTCTCGCAGTTCCTGGGTATGCTGGGGCTGATAAGGAAGAAGCTGGAAGAGGAGAATATAAGCCATGTATACTTCGATGGTAGCAGCACATCGCGCGAGCGGGAAGATGCTATACAGGAGTTTCAGAATAACCATGAGTGCAGGGTATTCCTGATATCGTTGAAGGCGGGTGGTATAGGGCTTAACCTTACTGCGGCCGACTATGTATATATTGTAGACCCGTGGTGGAACCCCGCTGTAGAACAGCAGGCAATAGACCGTACCCACCGTATAGGCCAGACCAAAAATATATTTGCCTACCGCCTGATCTGTAAAGACACGCTCGAGGAAAAGATGCTGCAGCTACAGGAGCATAAACGTGCGTTGGCAGCAGATCTGGTATCAGACGATACGGCGATGATGAAGCGGCTGACTAAGGATGATATTGCGTTCTTGTTTAGTTAACGGCTATTATATACTTAACGAAACCCGTCTGACACCGAAAAGGTGTGCTGACGGGTTTCTACGTTAGAGGCGAGTAAAGGCGGCTATTCATCCCTCCACTCCTTCCCTGTCATATTCAGAAACACATCTTCCAGGTTGGCTTCTTTTACGGCTTTGGGGCGTTTGAAGCCTGTGGCCAGTAGTTTGTCTATGAGGTCGTTTGGTGTGCTGAGGGCTATTATCTGGCCACTGTCTATTATGGCTACGCGTTCGCAGAGCTCTTCGGCTTCGTCCATGTAGTGGGTGGTTATTACTACTGTGGCGCCGCGCTCGCGGAGTTGTTTTATCAGGTCCCAGAGGTTGCGGCGGGCTTGTGGGTCGAGGCCTGTGGTAGGCTCATCGAGGAATATTATTTTGGGCTCGTTAATGAGTGTGGTAGCTATAGAGAAGCGTTGCTTTTGCCCGCCAGATAATTCTTTGAATTTGTTTTTTGCTTTCTCGCGCAGGTTCACTGTGTCCAGCAGTGCCATAGGATCTACGTGGCGATTGTACAGGCCGGAGAACAGGTCTATGATCTGCTTCAGGTTCAGGTTGGGGTAGTAGCCTGCTGCCTGCAGCTGCACGCCTATTATGTTCTTTATTGCCTGTGGCTCTTTGTCCAGGTCTTTGCCATCTACTATTATTTCGCCCGATGTTTTGTTGCGCAGGGTTTCTATGATCTCCAGTGTGGTTGTTTTACCGGCGCCGTTAGGCCCCAGCAAGCCGAATATCTCTCCTTCCTTTACTTCGAAACTGATGCCTTTTACGGCTTCGAAGTCCCCATATTTTTTTACGAGGTTATTAACTTTTATAATGGCATTACTCATAATTCAGCTGGTAATTGTAGTTACCTGCAAGTTAGATAATCTGGAAGAAACGTGTGTGAAAGAATCTCGCGCAAGGGCGCAAAGACGCAGTTTCTCTTATATTGTTTTAAAATTCGCAAAGGGGTAATGGCAGCAGTTTTACGAAGTAAACATCACGCACTTTTCGGGATACTCGGTGGCGTGGCGGAAGACGAGGTTGCGGATATAGTCGTTGTCTTGCAACGGCTCCATAGTTTTTTGTACCGACTCTATGCTTTGCAGCTGCTGTTTTTTGTCGGTTATATACCCCATGCCGTATAGGTTGCCTTCCATCATCAGTATGCAGCTATGCTCATTGTCGTCTATGCCTTTGTCTATAAGCGCGAAGGTGGGCAGGTGCTTGCGCATCCAGCTAATGGCTTCTTCTGCTTTTTCATTGTAAGTGGTTGGCGAAGCATGTTCTATGCAACCGCAATCCATGCTGGACGCTATGTTGCACAGGCGCTTGCACAGGCCAAACTCCTCAATCAGCGACCTTAGCCTTAACTGACCTTCAGCAATGGTATTGAAGGTATATATTGGTTTAAAGCTTCGCTTGTTCTTTTCTACTGCAAAGCGTTTATAGCCCTGCATATCTTCGTAAGTTATTAACCCGAACTGTGGCAGAAAGCCGCGCTGGCTGCGGTTGTATACCGGCCAAAGCCTGCGTATCTCGGCGCTTTCCAGTATGTGCGCCATCAGTTCGGTAGCGCATTCTTTATAGCTTATGCGGTGTGTTTCCCTTAAAAAGTCCTGCTTCTGTCGGTTTATCTTATTGTTGGAGAAATGACTTTTTACGCGCCTACGTATATTCTTGGCTTTACCAATATAAATGGTTTTACCGGCAGCATTGTAAAAGTAATATACGCCCGGGGTATTGGGTAATGATTCCAGTTCTGCTACAGGCAGGTGTGGCGGCAGGTACTGTTCGCTGTTCCTGCCTTTGAGCATACCACTTATCACCCCTTCCGTGTCTTTCTCGATGATCATTGTAAGCAGGTCGGCGGTGGCCAGCGCATCTCCGCCGGCGCGGTGGTGATTAGCATGATTGATGCCGAGCCGCTGTGTGAGCTTGCCAAGGCTATATCCATTAAGCCCTGGTAATACTTTTCTTGCCAGGCGCACGGTGCAGAGCTTTTTTGTGTCCAGCTCGTAACCTGCTTTTT
The DNA here is from genome assembly GCA_013285595.1 of Bacteroidota bacterium. Lineage (GTDB taxonomy): Bacteria > Bacteroidota > Bacteroidia > Chitinophagales > Chitinophagaceae > Nemorincola. The sequence goes on along the minus strand of JABDHF010000039.1, from coordinate 12,340 downwards.
GCAGGTGGTGCTTTATGAAGGAGTAATCGAAATTTACATTGTGGGCTACAAATACTTTGTCCTGTAGCAGTTCAAATACCTGGCCGGCTATTTCTTCAAAAGCGGGTGCATTGGCCACCATGCTATGGTCTATACCTGTAAGTCGCTGTATAAAATAGGGGATCGGGGTATGTGGATTTACCAGGCTCTCGTAAAAATTAATGACTTGCTTGCCGTCGTGTATTGCTATAGCTATTTCTGTAACGCCATTACCTGCTGCAAAACTCCCCGTTGTTTCTATATCTACTACTGCATACAGCATATGCTCTAAGCCCTTTGGAAATAAAGGTACTTAATTTGAAAATCTCCACCTATAGGAATTTTTGCAATTAACAATCGATATTTTTAATTTTATTATATTTTTAAGATTAAGCAAAAAGCTCCGGCTTTGGGGGCCAGAGCTTTTGAAAATATCAATAATATAAGTGTTTTAGTTCGTAAACCCGCTGATGCCGCTGTTATACTGCTTGCCGGAATAATCCTCGATGACAGGCGACGACTCTATATTGCCGATGACAGGATATGACCATTTAACCTGGCCCTGGCTTGAATCGATAGCGTACAATTTGCCATCGTAGCTGCCAATGAATATAGTACCCTGGTATGGAAGAGGGCTTGACTTTATTAACCCTGTAGATTTAAATTTCCACTTCATTGAGCCATTCACAATATTGATGGAATACAAAAAGTAATCGTAGCTGCCTATATACACGGTTTGATTGTCAATAAAAGGCGATGAGTTTACCTGGCTGCTGGTATGGAAAGTCCATCTTGGTGAGTGTGTTTGTGTATCAAGGCAATAAACATTGAAATCGTTGCTGCCAAATACACATACGCCGCCGAAAGTAGCGGGAGAACTAATGATAGAGCCACCTGTTTTGTACGTCCACCTAAGCGTATCTGAATTAGGGTAAGCGAGAAGGTAATCGGGAGAAGGATTAAGATACATGCAATACATGCTGCTGTCGCCTGTGCTGCCAATATATAAGAAAGGCGGGCAGATGGAAGGAGAGGATGTAAATGACGGGTTGAGGCCTGGTGAAAGAGTGTTTGCCCCTGGGTAAGCCCATATAGGCTGGCCGGTTACCGGGTCAGGGCCCACAGTTTTGTTAATGCAATATACCTGCCCGGTTGTAGTGCCAAAATAAACATTGCCATTATAGATCGTTGGCGAAGAATAGATAGGACCGCCAGCAACGAAATTCCAGGTTGCTAAGCCGGTACCTGTATCAATGGCATAAAATGCGCCACTGGTTGTCGCCAGGTAAAGCAGCTTACCGTCGAGGATGGGGGTAGCCACAACAGTAAATGGTGGGGCCACTAGCGGGCTGCCGCCAGAAGGGTTAGGAATGGTCACAATCATTTTCTTCCTTACAGAACCTGTTCTCGAATCTATTTTATAGATGGTGTCGGTACCGGAGTTAGCCATAAATATTGTACTGTTATAAAGTACCGGGGAGGGCTTGAAAGGGAAAAAAGAGCTCGGAAATCCTGGCTGGCTGCATTCCCAGTTCTTTTTGCCTGTATTAGGGTCTATTGCATAGATGGGGCCATTGTCACTACCAATGATCACTGACGGGTAATAGGTGGCAGGTAGGGGAGCATCAGAACTCATGTTCTTTTTACATGCGGTAAAAAGAAGAGAGGCAGCTGATAACGACAATAAAATACTTAGCCAACGTTTTGACATAGCCTGAGGATATTTTTCTGAAGTTGCAAGATAACAATTTTTAAAAACTTTTTTAAAACTTATCTTAATTGCAACCAGGCCAAGGCTTTGACGCGGTAGGAATTCATCAATTCTGGTTATCAATATAGTATAGAGTAAACAAGCAGGCGGCGCGGCTATAGCCACTTAAGCGGGTTTCTTCTGCGCAGTAATATGTATCGCTTGATGTTCATCCAGAAGGCAAGGATCATATAAACAATGACCGGCGAACCCATGGTGAGAAATGAGATGTATATAAACCAAAGACGGATACGCGATGTAGCCACCCCCATGCGCTCACCAATGGCTGAACATACGCCAAAGGCGTGCCACTCTATGAAGTTTTTTATGTTGTATAGTTTGCGCATTTATTTTGCAAAATTACACTAACCTATGTGGTTTTCAAGACGTTTAACTTAGTTTTTCACTACATCTTCAAAGTTTGCAATGAATTCTTCGAAATAGGAGCAGTTTTTCATTACGGTGTCAAATTGCAAATGCTTGAAAATTTCGGGACAGTCACTTTCTTTATATTTCTTATCGGTCTCATTTTTCAAGTATTTCTTTGGATCTTCCTTATGAGACACGCTACCGGTAAATTTTACTTTGCTATTGTAATGCTCATTAAATGAATCTATATCCGCCAAAGCGAGTGCTTCAAGCTCGTAAATATTCAACAGTAAAATATTATTGCAATTAATTTCCTTTTTACGGTTATTGTATAAGCCCTGTTTTGCTTGTATTTTATTTTTCTCAGTAATAATAGCGTCGGCATCCATAATGACAATTATATGGTTAGGCTTATGCTTTTGTATCTCAAAATTATAGGCACGGATCGCGGCTTGATTAAGCATCTTCGACCCTGTTTGCTTTTTGGATAATGTGAAGAAATGAAACCCCTTCCCAAACTTCTGCTTCATTAAGTGTTTGATGGCACCTGTATCTGTAGGGTCTTCGCCAATAAGTCCTATCTTAATCATTTTCTTCTAAGTCTGAATGCAGCCAATAGTAGCTTAGATCATTTACTTCTTCCATATACTTTTTGGCAATTGCGATCTGGTTTTCTGAAAGACGTTCAAATTTGCTGCTTCCGTTTTCGATCTTAGCAACAATAATTCTGTCTAGTTCATTTGATTGCAGAGAATCCAGTATTAATGGTGAATGAGTAGAAATAATGATTTGCTTATCCTCAGATTGTTCTTTAATAAACTGCATTAGTTTGTACAATTGGTGGGGGTGGATTCCTAGTTCTGGTTCTTCGATGAGGATTACACCGTTTTTACAACTATTTATCTCCGAAATTAAATAGAATAACCGCTTAGTACCATCGGATAAATAGCTCCATGGTATCCAACTGTCATTAATTTTGAAATCGAATGTCAGGTTTTCAATCAGAATTTTGTCATCTAGCTTATGAATATTTGTATTATTATTTATTCTTATGTCTTCTATGGATGTAAATGATAGTAAAACTTTATCAATATTTATATCGTCTTTATATTCTATAAATGAATTAAACAAAAACGACTTAATTGTTTCAAGAATAGTATTATCAGAAGTATCAAAGGTCTTTTCAATCAACTTATTTTGTAGGTAATATTGAAATGAAAATGAAAACAAATAATTATAGGTGTTTTCATTTTCTAAAATAGCACCAAAAGATGTATCAATTGTTATAGTATTTGGAATATCTAACCAATAGATATCTGTAGGTGTATCAAATTTTAAATATTTATTCGATAGGCCATTTATCCTTGAAAGGATAAAAAGCACCGTTGAGAATTCACTAACGCCAGGAGAAACCGATCCACTTGATAATTGAATTTTATCATTTAATTTATAAAAATTACCATCTGAAAATACTGTTTTATCATTTAATTGATGGCCGTCTTTGTGTTTTTGAGAAATCAAAATTGTTCTCCCATTTGTCGTATTTATAGGTTCGTCACTGGGTAGCTTAACAACCAGCTCATTTTGATTATCAAAATTATCGTTGTAATAAAAAATGTAGCTAAAATTATTTTCAGGGAATCTTTGATTAGAGAAATCTTGCTTATTGAAGAAAATTTCGGTGCCAATCACTTTACTAAGAAACTCCAACAAATTCGACTTCCCACTTCCATTTTTCCCAATAATAATATTCAATCCTTCTTTGAATTCAACTTTCGCATTTTTCAGCGACTTGTAATTTTCTATGAATATTTCCTTTAGCATAACTAGCTATTCAGTCGTAAATATAGTTCAAAAAATATAACCCATCCGAAGATGGGCTATATAGATGTCTCTACTTTTAGGTTCTAACTTTTAACTTCTTTTAAGCAACCACCTCAGCGGCTACATTCCTGCGGATCACGTTAAGTGCGCCGCCGGCTTTAAACCATTCTATCTGCTGTTCGTTGTAAGACTGGTTTACTTTAAACTCTTCTTTGGTGCCATCTTTATGATGCAGCACCACAGTAAGCTGATCGCCTGGTACAAAGTGGGTGAGGCCCAGTATGTCTATGGTGTCATCTTCCTGTATCTTATCATAGTCTGTTTTTTCGCAGAAGGTTATTGCCAGCATACCTTGTTTCTTCAGGTTGGTCTCGTGTATGCGTGCAAAGCTTTTTACGAGTATGACCTGCACACCCAGGTGGCGTGGCTCCATAGCGGCGTGTTCGCGGCTGCTGCCTTCGCCATAGTTTTCGTCGCCTACTACTATGCTGCCTATGTGCTTGGCTTTGTAAGCGCGGGCTACCTGTGGCACTTCGCCATACTCGCCTGTCAGCTGGTTTTTCACTTTATTGGTCTCCATGCTGTAGGCATTCAGTGCGCCTATCAGCATGTTGTTAGATATATTGTCCAGGTGGCCGCGATACTTGAGCCATGGGCCTGCCATAGAGATGTGGTCGGTAGTGCACTTGCCGAAAGCCTTTATCAGCAATTTCAGGCCGGTCATATCCTTACCATCCCATGCAGTGAATGGTTGCAGTAGTTGCAGCCTGTCGCTGTTAGGGTCTACGATCACTTGTACCTTAGAGCCATCTACGGCCGGAGCAACATAACCTGGGTCTTTTACTTCAAAGCCTTTAGGAGGCATTTCATAGCCTTGTGGCTCATCGAGCATCACGTCTTCACCTTTGTCATTTTTAATCGTGTCCTTCATCGGGTTAAACGACAGTTTGCCCGCAAGTGCAAAAGCAGTCACTATTTCAGGCGAAGCAACGAATGCATGCGTAGAAGAAAGGCCGTCGTTACGCTTTGCAAAGTTCCTGTTGAAGGAAGTAACTATTGTATTCTTCTTTGTAGGATCGTCAACGTGGCGCGCCCACTGGCCTATACAAGGGCCACAGGCATTTGCCAGTATCATACCACCCATATCAGTAAATGTGCCCAGCATGCCATCTCTTTCTATGGTATAACGCACCATTTCAGAGCCTGGGGTAATGGTAAATTCACTTTTTGCTTTCAGCCCTTTTGCCATAGCCTGTTTGGCTATGAATGCAGAGCGCGAAATATCTTCGTAAGAAGAGTTGGTGCACGAACCTATCAGCGCCACTTCTATATCTTCAGGCCAGCCATGCTCTTTCAGCGCTGCTGCCATCTGGCTTATAGGTGTTGCCAGGTCTGGCGTGAACGGGCCGTTCACATGTGGCTCCAGCTCGTCGAGGTTGATCTCTATAAGCTGGTCGTAAAATGCTTCAGGGTTGTCATACACTTCTTTATCGGCACGGAGGTCATTGTATACGGTGTTGGCCAATTGGGCTACGTGTTCGCGGTTAGTGCCACGCAGGTAGTCGCCCATCTTCTCGTCGTAGCCAAACATAGAGCAGGTAGCGCCTATTTCCGCACCCATGTTACAAATGGTTGCCTTGCCGGTGCAGCTAAGGCTGTCAGCGCCTTCGCCAAAATATTCTACAATAGCGCCGGTACCACCTTTTACGGTAAGTATACCAGCCACTTTCAGTATTATGTCTTTGGCCGATGTCCAGCCATTCATTTTGCCTATCAGCTTCACGCCTATCAGTTTAGGCATTTTCAGTTCCCATGGCAGGCCTGCCATCACATCTACCGCATCAGCGCCGCCTACGCCTATGGCTATCATGCCCAGTCCGCCGGCGTTTGGTGTGTGGCTATCCGTACCTATCATCATGCCACCTGGGAATGCGTAATTTTCCAGCACTACCTGGTGAATGATACCAGCGCCAGCGCGCCAGAAACCAATACCATATTTGTTAGAAATAGAAGCAAGAAAGTCATACACTTCTTTGTTCACATCAAGGGCTGTTGCAAGATCCTCTTGTGCGCCTACTTTAGCCTGTATCAGGTGATCGCAATGCACCGTGCTCGGTACAGCCACCTTATCGCGCCCGCATGTGCTGAATTGCAACAGCGCCATTTGTGCGGTAGCATCCTGCATAGCCACACGGTCGGGCGAGAAATTTACGTAGTCGTGCCCACGGCCATACGCACGGGTAGGGGCCTCGTAGGTGTGCGAATACAAAGTTTTTTCAGCAAGTGTAAGCGGGCGGCCCAATAATTTGCGCGCAGCTTCTACCTTGCCAGGTAATTGTTCATAAACTTTCTGGATGAGGTCAATATCGAATGCCATTGCGGGAAGTAATTAAATTTTTTATAAATGTGGTGCAAAGGTACGCAATAACTTAATTTGATGAAAGTGGTTTATTCGTTAAATATCTAAAATAGTAAAGGCTGCCCGAAAGCAGCCTTTACTAAAATATATAATACCGTACGTCACACCTCCCTCTCCTTGGGAGAGGGTCGGGGAGAGGCTTTTATGGGAATATACCCAGTTCCTCATAAGCAACACCAACTTTGTTGATAGCTACTGTAAAGGCCGCAGTACGCATATTCACGCCGCTGCCTATTGATAATAAAGCTTCCCTGATCTCGTGGTAAGAACCTATCATGGTGTCTTCAAGTCCTGAATATACCAGGTCAACCTCGTCCGGGCCATGAAGTATCAGCGAACGTTCTGTATCTCCTACGCTTTTGCCGGTCAGGTGCTCTACCGATTTCAGCAGGAAGGTATTTTGGTTTTCGCTGAAGCGCTTGTCCATACGGCCAAAACGCACGTGGCTCAGGTTTTTCAGCCATTCGAAGTATGATACCGTTACGCCACCTGCGTTCAGGTACATATCCGGTACTACTATTACACCCTTCTGGTTCAGTATTTCGTCAGCTTCCGGTGTCAGCGGGCCGTTGGCAGCTTCGCCTATTATCTTCGCCTGTATGCGCGCTGCATTGCTGCCGTTGATCACGTTCTCCAGTGCTGCAGGTATCAGTATGTCGCAAGGCATTTCCAGCACATCAGCGCTGGTAGGTACATTCTTAGCGCCAGGGAAGTTCTGGATGTGGCCAGTGCTCTTACGGTGCTCTACTACCTTATAAATATCAAGGCCTTTCTCGTTATACAACCCACCTTCGTGCTCTGCAAGGCCTACAATGATAGCGCCATTGTCGAAGAAATATTTAGCAGCGTGATAGCCCACATTACCTAAGCCCTGTATGATCACTCTTTTACCTTCAATACCTGTGGTGAGGCCTATTTTCTTCATATCCTCGGCTACATCACATACTTCTTTAATACCGTAGTACACGCCAAGGCCGGTAGCCTCAGTACGTCCGCGCACACCGCCTTGTGTTACCGGTTTGCCGGTTACACATGCCTGTGCATCCACTTCGCCTGGTTTCAGGGAAGCGTAAGTATCTACTATCCAGCTCATTTCGCGGGCGCCTGTTCCGTAATCCGGGGCAGGCACATCAATGCCGGGGCCTATGAAGTTCTTCTTCACCAGCTCACTCGCGTAACGACGGGTGATCTTCTCCAGTTCAAAAGCCGTGTATTGTTTCGGGTTGATCTTGATACCACCCTTAGCGCCGCCAAAAGGTACGTTCACAATAGCGCATTTATAGGTCATCAGCGATGCCAGTGCCATTACTTCGTCCTGGTTCACATCCATGCTGTAGCGGATGCCGCCCTTACATGGAAGCTTGTGATGAGAGTGCTGCACACGGTAGGCTTCAATAACTTCTATTTTGTCCCCTATACGCACCGGGAATTTCATTTGATAGACCGAGTTACAGGCCTTTATCTGTTCCAGGATACCTGATTCGAAACGGGTGTATTTGGCAGCTAGGTCGAAGCTACGCTCCACTCCCTGAAAAAAGCTGTAATGAGCCTGTGCTGGCTTGGCAGTTACTGTTTCCACCTTTTGTGTTTTTTAAAGTTAGGTAATTTATTTTCAGATGTTTTTCTCTTTTTCCAACTTGCTGATCTTTCGGTCAAGTATCACCAGGTATGCAAAAATTCCCGCAAAGATAGTAGCTAATACGGTAACCACAACATATATTTTACCATTTGAGCGCATGCCATCGGCCTCTTCAGGCTCTACTATATACTTTACTATGTATGCGTTATTATTGTCTCTGATAGTGTCCGAAGCTCCCTGAATAAACTGATAATGTTTACCCTTAATGTTCAGTGTATCCTGTGCCAGAATATTTACAGAGTAAATAAATAAGAGCAGAAAAGTAAAAATTGAATATTTATACATTGTGATATTTTTTTTTAATTTAATAGCCCCGGCCTTTAGGTCGGGGAATAAGAAATAAGTTATTCGGCTTTAGCCAAATTACTCGCGAGAAAACCATGTGCGGTTAAAAATTCCTGATATTCTTGTTCAAATGTTTTTTTGGAGTGATGTTGCTCCTGATTTTTAATATAAGCTCGAACTTTATCTATGGCAGATTCGCTAACAGACAAACCGATATACTCGTCCTGCCATTCAAACTTATCTTTAATAATATTTTGCTGATTTACCCAAAATGAAGATTCGCCTTTTATTAACTGCATTACTTTTGAAATTGTTTGATCAATGCTAAGGGAAAGTAAGATATGAATATGATCTTCAACACAATTCATACAGTCTATGAAAATTTCTTTTTTAATACTGTTCTCCTTAATATGAGATAAAAGCAGGGGTTTTAATTGTTTGGAAATTATCTTCTGCCTATTTTTGGTAGCCCACATACAATGGATCATTATTTTCGTGTAAGGCATATTATAAATTTTCGGCTAAAGCCTATCAGTACTCATGTTTTCCACGACCTAAAGGCCGTGGCTATTAAAAATTCATCTCCCTCCTGTATTTCACCATAGCCACCCTTGTTTTCAGCGTGGCTATCCACACGCCCAGCAATATCCAACCCACCACTGCGGCATAGAATACCATACGCATATACTTATCCAGGTCGTATTGTTTAAAGGCCGGGTTGCCACCGTTACCGGGGTGCAGCGAATCCACCATTCTCGGCAATACAAAGATCAGCGGTATCATCATAGCAAAGGCAAATACATTATACACCGCGCTTATCTTCGCTCTTTTTTCATCGTCCTTAAGCCCGCCGCGTAGTATGCTGTAAGCAAAGTAAATGAGCATGCTCATGGCAGTGCCCAGTTCCTTAGGATCGTTGCTCCATGCTGCGCCCCAGGTATATTGCGCCCATTCCATGCCTGTGAGCAGCCCTATAATACTGAAGAAAATACCGGTGTTGGTAAACTGCAGCGCATACACATCGTCTTGCAGGTTGCCGGTGCGCAGGTACTTTATAGAGTAGTAAAATGCCGTGGCAAACAGCACGATCATAGTAAACCACATAGGCACGTGGAAATACAGGTTGCGTATCGTTTCATTTAGAATGTCTAGCCGGGGCACCGGCATCAGGAAGCCGCCTATCACGGTATAGCCCACCAGCACCAGGCAAAGTATTTTCCACCACCAGCTACGCATCAATAATTTTGGGAGATTTTTTGCAAAAGTAATTGTTTAATTGCTCAAATGCGAATAGGTGCAGAGTTTTGTGAAAGATGTCTTTTCTGAAATTTCATTAACTTTCCGAATAATATAAGATGTTATGACAAAGGCAATAAAAACAGAAGGGAATATGAGCAAGCTATGGCAAGGCTTGAAACAATATTTGAAGCAAAAAAAGGAACACCTGACGGTGATGAACTGGAACTACTAAGCATGCAAATAGAGAAATGCGAAAATGAACATTTCCCTATAGAGCTTTCAAGCCTTAATGATTACATTAATCATTAACAACCACCTTCACCACATATTTCCCGCTGGTAGTAGATGCCGCTACAAAATACACCCCGGAAGCATTAATCAGTTTTATAGATGTAGGCTTATTAGTCACGCTACTGATCTCGCTCACCTTTTCCCCTACTACATTGGTAACAACAATATTCACCTGTTCGTCAATATTGGAAAGCAAACACACAGTAAAAGTCCCGTTGCTAGGGTTAGGGTAAACCTTGAATTGCTCCTGTGCCTGCACCGTTTTTACGCCTACACCCACAAGGGTGATGACCACATGATCACTACCCGTTGCCCCACAAGTATCTGTATTAACAACGCGGCACGAAATAGTATCACCATTAAAAAATGAGCTGCCGACATAAACATTATCAGTAGCGCCCGGTATTGCGGTGCCATTTTTATACCATTGGTAGGCAGGCGCACTTCCTCCACCGGTTGCAGTGGCTGTCAGCGTATCGCTCGCACTCACGCCGATATTTGTACCCGGGTTCGCTGTTACAGTAACTGTAGGCGTTATGGTCGGTGTCACTGTTATAGTGGTGCTTCCCGCCATGTCGTTATCGCATCCGGTAGAGCTATTAGTAGCTTCAATAGTATAAGTTCCGAGATCCGTAAACGGCCCAAAATCTAAAGCGCCACCTGTCCCCGTTACCGGCGCACCTATGGGCACAATGCCCATAAATAGCTGGTAGAAGCAAGAAGTTTCAGATCCCAGCAGCCCGATATCTGCCCCTGCACTCGCGCTGCAATAGCTGCCGCCACCGGTAATGGCGTGGACAGTGGGTAAAGGCTCAATATCCATAACCTTCCTGGCAACGGCATCACCGCAAACATTGGTAATTGTATACTTGACGGTATCTATCCCTGTTATAAGTCCTGTTACTACACCATCCACCACACTTGCCGCGGCACCACTGGTGCTCCATGAGCCGCCCGTGGTGGTGGCTGTCAGCACTACAGAAGTCCCGTTACAAACAACTGCCGACCCGGAAATAGTCCCCGCAAATGGTAGTGGATGCACTGTGATGGCATCATTAGCCACTGCACTGCCGCAGTCGTTGGTCACCGTATAGCTTAGCGTCACACTGCCGCTTGCCACGCCTGTTACTACGCCTGTAACACTATCGATGGTTGCTGTAAGGATGCTGCTGCTACTCCACGTGCCGCCTGTACTAGTCTCGGTCGTTGTCACGGTCATTCCGGGACACACTGCGGACGATACTCCTATGACTCCCGCCACTGGTAGCTGGTTGACCGTTATTGTTTTTATAGCAAACGCAGAACCGCAGCTATTAGTAACATTATAGGATATCGTGGTTGTTCCTGCTGTTACACCGGTTATTATCCCGGTACTGCCGGTAGTAGCAATACTTGTAGCAGTGCTGCTCCATATACCTCCGGTTATTATGTCTGAGAGCGTATCAGTAGTGGCAACACAAACAACAGAGCTGCCAGTAATGGACACTGCAACGGGTAATGGATTTACCGTTATTACTTGAGTGCTGACACAGCCGGGGCCTGATGTATAAGTAATGACCGAGGTGCCGGCAATAATTCCGTACAATTTCCCCGAGACCGGATTGACGGTAGCAATTCCAGTATTGCTGCTTGACCATGTGCCGGCACCAAGTGAATCATTTAATGTTACGTTGCTACCCGCACACACCGAAAACAGGCCAGTTATGGGCGGCGCCAGGCATGGCGGTACTAAGGATGTATTACCTAATTTCGCAAGATATACGTCATCGGCGATAAAGTAATAGGGAATCGGAACGGTAACGGTCTGCAGCGTATCAGTACCAATGATACAATTACCATTCATATAGCCCCCGGAAAGGTATGTATTGCCAAAGTTGTCGTTCATAACCAGGGACCCGCCATTGTAGGAGCCATTTCTAAAGTTGTTCATATAAAGCGGGTTACCGTTAGTATCAAGTTTTGCGAGCCATGCACTACCGTTTGTACTGATGTCACAAGTCATGTGCATTGTTCCGATATTAAACAAATTGGATCGGGCTGCCCCAGAGACCCATAAATTTCCCGCAGGGTCCAATGCTATACCCCTACCGTAGTCCAGATCATATCCGCCTAAATTTTTTGCCCATACTGCCGTGCCATATTTGTTATATTTAACAACGTAGGCATCAATGCTACCATATGAGACCAATGTAAATGAGCCGATTAGTAGTCCCGCAATAGAGGCAAATGAACTTATTACATATGCGTTGCCGTTAATATCAGTACTTACTGCGCTTATTTCTATATCATGCGTGGGAACGCTCCTAGCCCATTGCGGAGTGCCGGAAGAGTCGTATTTTAATAAAAAGTTGTCGTTGTATGGCGATATTAACGGCAACGCATATGTATGGCGATGGGCCGGATAATGATAAGTAATCGCCGGCAAAAGTAAAAGCGCTACCATAATAGCCTGATATGTAAATGTTTTTTTCACGATCAAGGCAAAGGCTTAAACCCCTGGTTCTTC